>DASRUE010000123.1:0-26391 GCA_035687895.1 Bacteroidota bacterium
GGCGATGGGCTGTGGGTGGTTGGCTTGGATATGGGAGGGGAAAAACTCTACACGCAGGTCGACTACACAACACCAATTGCTATTGTGGTGGGAAATGAAGGACGGGGCATTCGCCGACTGGTTCGGGAGACATGCGACCACCTGATAAAGATTCCGCTGTACGGCAAGCTAGCCTCGCTCAATGCGTCGGTCGCCGGTGCACTTGTCATGTACGAGGTCGCAAAACAGAGACGTGCCGTCTAGCTCCCCTCGTCGTCGCCTCTGTTCAATCCAAACTTCTTCATCTTGTTGTAGAGGTGGCTTCGCTGAATGTCAAGCGCCTCTGCCGTGCGACTGATATTCCAGCCGTGAGCCTCGAGTTGCTTCCTAATGTAGGCTGCCTCCGAGCGATCCTTAAAATCCTGGAATGTCCCCCCCTGCTGCATGAGGTCGTCGAACTCCCGCTTTCCTATCGTCGTCGACGCCTCCATTTGATCGATTTCGATCACACTCGACGGCGTCATGATAACGAGCCGCTCCACGGCGTTTTTCAGCTCCCGCACATTGCCGCTCCAGTTCATCGCCTTTAGCTTACGCAGCGCGTCATCAGAGAACGATTTTTGTGCCATTCCATAGCGCGAACAAATGTCAGCCGCAAACGCCAACGCCAACAGCGGAATATCTTCCCTGCGCTCGCGGAGGGGTGGGACGTTGATCGGGATGACACTCAACCGATGGTACAGATCTTCGCGAAACAGACCCTGCCTGATCGCCTCAATAAGGTTCTTGTTCGTTGCAACCACAACGCGGACGTTCACTTCGATCTGCTTGTTCCCTCCGACTCTTTCGATCTTCCCTTCCTCAAGCGCCCGAAGAACCTTGGCCTGGGCGTTTAGGCTCATGTCGCCAATCTCGTCCAGAAATAGTGTCCCACCGTCTGCCAGCTCGAATTTTCCAATCCGCTGACTGGTTGCGCCGGTGAACGACCCTTTTTCATGACCGAAGAGTTCGGACTCAATTAATTCATTGGGAATAGCAGCACAGTTAACTTCCACCAGGGGCTTATCGGCAAGCTTGCTCATCCTGTGGATTGCCCGTGCTACAAGCTCCTTTCCGGATCCGTTCTCTCCAGTGATCAACACTCGGGCAGGCGTGGGGGCAACTCGGTCGATTGCTGTCAGCACTTCCTTGATCTTTGGGCTTTCTCCCAGGATCGCGTCCTTCCCCTCGACCTTCTCTTTCAATTGCTTGAACTCCGTCAGCAGGCGCTTCTGGTTGACGGCATTTCGCACAACGATCAGCAGCTTGTCGCGGTCCGGTGGCTTTTGGAGGAAGTCAAACGCTCCGAGCTTTGCGGCCTTGATGGCGGTTTCAATCGTTCCATGTCCCGAGATCATCACAATAGGGAGATCAGGTTGCATTTCTTTGGCCTTCTGCAGAACCTCGAGTCCATCCATGCCGGCCATCTTTATATCGAGCAGCATCGCATCGAACGTTGTGTTGGAAATCTGGGCCAACGCTGAGGGACCATCTTCTGCGAAATGCACCTCGAAATGGTCATACTCCAGAATCATTCGGAGAGTCTTCCGAATGTCTTTTTCATCATCGACAACAAGTACTGATTTCATCTATCCTCCAATGTCCTCGTGAGGGAACCCGGAAAAGAATCCGTTGTACATCCCACACCGGTTCGGGCACCGAGATCAACTGGCATGCGCAGAAATGTCGACGGAAGCAAAGAGCGGTCGTCCAGGAGACGCATGCCGAATTCCTGACCCTGCACATTGGCACGGAAGTCCCGCGCATCCAGAACACCGCCGACAATGATTCTCTCTTCGTATGTTTCAATAAAGTCGCCCACCCGAGCCGCGACGTCTTTCGATTCAAAACAGTATGTCAGAAACGCCGATCCGAAAAAATGCTGGAGTTTGTCCCGGTCGCCTGCATGGTCTTCGGGAGTGTCCTCGTAGAGTCGTGAAGGAAGAGCACGTACGCGCTGCTCAAATTCCTCCGGGAACTCCGACGAGAGGGGAACCCACAGCCAAGGTCCGACCACGGGAAGCCTCACACCGAAACGACGATGGTCCATCGTTGAAAAAAGCGATATCAGCAGGGCCTCATACACGTTGTTCCAACTCAGGCGCATGGCTTTGTCGAAGAGCGCGTCCACAGCATGGGTATCGCCAAATTGAACGCGCACACGGGCATACTCTTCACTTCTTACGTAATCCTTAATCGCGCACCCATCAGCGATGAGTTTTGGAACGAAGAATGGCCCAAAGAAGCTAACGGCTTCGGGAACCTCCAGCGTCGGTGCAAACGGCATTGTCGCCTCCTGACTCTGCCCTTGCACAGCACAGAAGAGACTACACCACCAGAGACCACACACTCTCCGCATCCGAATCCTTGTCTACACCTGAATAACCCCGGGGTTGAACTGCGGAAATAGGGCGTTCTGCGTCGCCATCGCGATCCCTCGGGAGACCACGGCTCGTGTTTCCACGGGATCGATAATACCATCAACCCAGAGACGTGCTGCCGCAAAGAATGGGTTCGTCTCCTTTTCATAACGCTGCTGGATTTCTGCGAGAAGTTTCTGCTGGTCCTCTTTGCTGATGTGCGCGCCCCCTTTCTCCATTTGTTGTACTTTGATCGCAAGAAGTGTCTCGCTGGCCTGCTTGCCTCCCATCACGGCGATCTGGGCTGTGGGCCAGGCATAGATCAGGCGCGGGTCGTATCCTTTGCCACACATCGCATAGTTACCAGCTCCATAACTGTTCCCGATCATGAACGTAAATTTTGGGACAACGCTGTTGGCAACGGCATTAACCATCTTCGCTCCGTCCTTGATGATTCCACCCTGTTCCGCGCGGCTGCCAACCATGAATCCCGTAACGTCCTGAAAAAAGACAAGGGGAATTCGCTTCTGGTTGCAGTTCAGGATGAACCGGGCGGCTTTGTCCGCACTATCGCTGTAGATTACGCCACCCACCTGCATCTCTCCTTTTGCATTCTTCACGACGGACCGCTGATTCGCCACAATACCGACAGCCCATCCATCAACACGAGCATACCCGGTGATGATCGTCTTGCCGTAGGACTCCTTGTACTCATCTATTTCACTCCCGTCCACGATACGTGCAAGTACTTCGTACATATCATACGGCTTGGCCCGATCCAGCGGAAGAAGTCCATGGATGTCGGTCGAATCGAATTTCGGCTGGACCGGCGTAATCCGGTCAAAGCCTGCTGTGGGTCGGGCTCCGAGTTTGCTGATGATGCTTCGGATTTTCTTTAGGCACTCGTCATCGTTCGCCATCTTGTGGTCGGTGACACCACTGATGTCACAATGGATGGCCGCTCCTCCCAATTGCTCATTGCCAATCTCCTCGCCAATCGCCGCCTTGACGAGGTGTGATCCGGCAAGGAACACACTTCCCGTCTTATCAACGATCATCGCCTCGTCACTCATGATAGGGAGATACGCCCCTCCGGCAACACACGGTCCCATAATGGCAGCAATCTGGGTAATACCCATCGACGACATCACGGCGTTGTTTCTGAAGATTCTTCCGAAGTGCTCCTTGTCGGGGAAGATCTCACTTTGAAGCGGCAGGAACACACCGGCCGAGTCGACGAGATACACAATCGGGAGCCTGTTCTCTATGGAGATTTCCTGGGCGCGGAGGTTCTTCTTGCAGGTAAGGGGAAACCACGCTCCGGCTTTGACGGTGGCATCGTTGGCCACTATCACGACGTTGCGCGCGTGGATCTGCCCGATGCCAAAAACCGTTCCCGACGATGGCGCACCGCCAAACTCTTCATACATCTCGTAGGCAGTAAAGAGGCCCACCTCGAGGAAAGCGCCTCCCGGGTCAATCAGTCTCTGGATCCGCTCGCGCGCAGTGAGCTTGCCCCGCTTGTGATGTCGCTCGATGGCTTCCCGGCCGCCACCAAGTTTTATGACCTCTTCCCGGGAACGAACAAGTTGCATGAGCTTCTTGAAGCTCTGTTCATTACGAAGGAAGGAATCGTTTTTATTGACGGGAGTACCGATCGTTGCCATGCCAGCAGCCGTGTTTATGTGAGGATGTTCCGTGCGATCACCATTTTCTGAACTTCGGATGTGCCCTCGCCGATCGTCATCAATTTCACATCTCTATAGAGCTTTTCCACCGGATATTCCTTGATGAATCCGTATCCACCGTGAATCTGTACTGCTTCGTTTGTTGCGCGGACGGCCGCTTCACTGGCAAAATATTTCGCCTGGGCCACAGCGAGATTAATGTTCATCCCTTTCATTTTCATCCAAGCTGCCCGCTGGGTGAGCAAGCGCGCCGCACTGATCTCGGTCGCCATATCCGCCAGCTTCCACTGGATAGCCTGAAAGTCTGCCAGACGCTTGCCAAACTGCATCCGCTCTTTTGCATACTTGAGGCTTGCATCAAGGGCGCCCTGTGCGATTCCTACCGAGAGGGCAGCGATGCCAACGCGCCCGCCGTCCAGCACCTTGAGTGCCTGTTTGAATCCCTCTCCCGCTTTCCCGATCAGGTTCGCCCCAGGTACTCGAACATTTTCAAAGATCAATGTTGCCGTATCGCTGCTCCGCATGCCAAGCTTGTTCTCCTTCTTCCCGATGCTGAAACCCGTCATTCCCTTTTCGAGGATGAAAGCAGAAATGCTGTTCTTCCCCTTGCCCTTGTCCGTTACTGCCATGACGACGTATGTCGACCCGACCGACCCCTGCGTTATAAATGTCTTGCTGCCGTTGATGACCCAGTCGTTGCCGTCACGGGCAGCGATGGTTCGCATCCCCCCGGAGTCGCTTCCAGAACCGGGTTCCGTGAGACCCCACGCGCCAAGTTTCCGTCCGGACGCGAGGTCGGGCACGTACTTCTTCTTTTGTTCCTCGTTGGCGAACAGCATGATGTGCCCCGTGCAAAGACTGTTATGCGATGCCACTGTCAGAGCAACAGAGGGATCGACCTTGGCGATTTCCTCGATGACAACAATGGCGTCCAACTCGGTGAGACCTGCTCCTCCTAACTCCTCCGGCCACGTCATTCCCATGAAGCCAAGCTCACTCAACTTCGCTACAATCTCAAACGGGAACTCCTGCGATTCATCATACTTCATCACTACGGGGCGCAGTTCTTTCTCCGCAAAGCTCCGGGCAAGCTCCTGAACGGCCTTCTGACTCTCGGAAAGCTCGAAGTCCATCCCATCCACGCCGAGCGTCGTATCTTCCTGTACCATTCAATCCTCCTTTAGCTAGACGGCGACCTTGCGCCGCAAGTGTTCGATAGTAGTATTACACATGACGAAAATCCCGAAGCAGTTCAAGGGCAAGATCGTAGGGTGTGGACTGCAATCGGACCACGGCATCGAGGCGATCGGCGAACAATGATCGTCTCTGATCCGTCCAGAAGTCAACTCGAAGCCTGTCCGCCACAAGTTCTTTCACGCGTTCCTCAACACGTGCACGTCTCTTTTGAAGAAGGCCCTCGTCCCTTTCCAAAAACGCTCGGTGCTCTGCGATCTTGGTGGCCACCTCCTCGGTTCCCTTACCTTCACTTGCAACCGCCTTGAGCACATCCGGCACCCAGCTTGAATTCTTCCGAAATGCCAGGATCATTTTGATTGACATAACTGCCTGATCTGCCCCCGGACGATCAGCCTTGTTCATAACAAAGAAGTCGGCGATCTCCATCAGTCCTGCCTTCATTGCTTGAATCGAGTCTCCCGATTCGGGAACCAGTACAACGATCGTGGTATCGACTGCCCCGGCGATATCGAGTTCCGATTGCCCAACCCCAACAGTCTCCATGATGACAATATCCTTGCCAGCGGCATCGAGAACATCAGCAGCTTCCAACGCCTTCTTACTCAGACCACCGAGGCTGCCACGCGACGCCATGCTCCGGATGAAGACATCCCGATCCAGCTCAACATCGGTCATCCTCACCCGATCACCAAGCAGCGCGCCTCCCGTGAACGGACTTGTTGGGTCTACCGCAATGATCCCCACGGCCAAGCCCCGCTTCCTGTAGAAGGCTGCAAGACGGTTGGTGATGGTGCTTTTTCCTGCTCCAGGTGGTCCGGTAATCCCAATCCGGTAGGCCCGGCCAGTTCGTGAGAAAATCTTTCGCAGAAGCTGTTCGAGCCCCTCCTCCTCGTTCTCCACGGCAGAGATCGCCCGCGCAATCGTAACCCGATCGCCGGTGAACAGTTTCTCAAGGTCAATGTCTCGACGACGAGCCATGAGCCCCCCTTCTCTCCCGGAAGTACTCCACCGTTTTCTGCAATCCCTCGTTAAGTGATACCGCGGGATGCCATCCGAGGGTTGCTGCGATCCTGGCGCTGTTCAATACACTCCGGAGCTGTTCCCCCTTTTTGGCTGGGCCGTTCTGCCGCTGGGCATTCGAACCGATGATCGCATTCAACGAATCGAACAACTCATTGACTGTCGTCTCGATTCCAGTCCCGATGTTGAACAACTCTGAACGCGCACACCCGAGGGCCAGGAGGTTTGCCTGAACCACATCTCCCACAAACACGTAGTCCCTCGTTTGCAGTCCATCGCCATTGATGATGGGCTGATCTCCAGTCAGCAATTTCGACGTGAAGATGGCAATAACACCTGCTTCTCCCGCCGGGTTCTGCCGGGGACCATAGACGTTGCCGTACCGAAGGGCAACGGACTGAATGTTGTGCACTGCTTTGTAGTAAAACAAGTACTCCTCTGTGGCGAGTTTCGCCACGCCGTAAGGGGAAACAGGACGAGTGACATGCCCTTCGTCAGCGGGGAAGGATTCCTGCTCACCGTAAATAGCGCCACCACTCGAGGCGAACACCATCCGCGCTACACCCGTCCTCACGCAGGCTTCGAGGAGGCTGAGCGCGCCAATGATATTCACCGATGCATCGTACATGGGATCTGCAACGGACCGTCGGACATCCATCTGCGCTGCGTGGTGATTCACAACGTCGAAGCGCTCCTGGCGAAAAACCTCTTCAACCTTCCCGGCATCTCTGATATCAAGCTGGTAGAATCTGGCACCGGGGTGAACATTCTCCCGCACACCTGTTGAGAGATTATCCATAATGGCGACCGAGTGGCCGGCGCTAATGTAGGCATCCACAATATGCGACGCGATGAACCCTGCACCCCCTGTGACAAGAATGTTCATTGTTCAAACCTGCATCATTGTATGGACCCTCTCATGAATAGCCAGGCAGTCCAACCGTATACCAACGCTATCCCTCCTGCGAATGCGATGATAGTGTATTTCGCGCGGCCCGTTGCAAGGGTTCCCTTGAACCGACTCCGGTCGGCCACAAGACCTGCACCCCATCCAAAGAAGAGGCACAAGAACGGAACAAGGGGGAGGCGAAACCGTGCCTCCGCATGCAGCACAACCTGGACAAGAAAGAAAAACACAATAGCCGCACGAATGAGTGATAGACTCAGCCGGGACGGTGGATGGCCGACAAGTCCAAGACCGGCCCCCATCAGAAGCACCACGTCAGCACAGACGGCCAGTAGCTGCACGGGAATATTGGAATCTGTGTGCGCGATCGGATAGACAAGAAAGATATGGGCCTTCTTGATGGCTAAACCGAGTGTCTCCCATGGATGATGCACAATGTAGCCGGTTGCGATGGCGCCACTGAGTGAACTCTGTGCCACCTCATTCAATCGACCAACATCCGTTACGCCAAGCTCGCTTGCACGTTCTTGATACCAGACATCGAAGCCTTCCTCAACCCGCCACGTCCCTGTTGCGAAAGGGTTGTTTCCATTGAGGAGCGAATTGCCGCCTCCGGACGAAACGGGGACGAGTGATTCGTAGAGTCCGTAGTTCCTGATTGCCCAAGGGGATAGGACAATCACACATGCCACAACAGCCAGGATGACCTCGGCGGCTCTGCCCCGGTTCTTTCTCTTCATAGCGAAAGCCAGAAGAAAAAGTATGGGAATGAATCCGAAGAAGACCGCCCGCGTAAGCGCAGCCAGCCCTGCTGTGATTCCGACGAGCATCGCGAGCATCATCCCTCCTGCATCGACCCATCGGTAAACAAGAAGAGTGGACGCCAGAGCCAGGACAATGTAGAGTGTTTCGGTTTGCAACAGGGTTGAGTAGATGACAAGCCCGGGATACACCGCCATCACTCCGGCAGCGATTAACGCCGGCTGCCGCCCCCGCCAGAGGAGAATGCTGAGCTGGTAGGTAAGCAGCACCGCCAGAGCCCCGAGCAAACAGCCGACAGCATGCTGCACGGCCAGATTCGTACCAAAGAGACGAACCATGAAAGACAACACGTATGGGAAAAGCGGTGCACGCGTAGAACGTTCTCCATTCGAGTCGATGAACTCGCCCCCCTCCGCAAGCGTCCGGGACATGGTAATGTATTCGCGTTCGTCCGACGTGTACCCGCTATAATGGACCGGTAGCACGGCCGCGGCTCTGGTGATAAGGGCAACAATGAGAATGAACAGGAGGTCACGATCATGAAGAAATGAATGGAACTGAAAGGGCCTTGTATCTCCGCTGCGTTCCATCCTACCGCCCCAGCCCCTTCATGCCTATGTCCCTCCTGAACTGCATTCCCGCAAACTCAATCTTTGAGACTCCCTTGTATGCATCACGGATAGTTGATGCAAGATCACCTTCCTTTCGCGACGCCGTCACTCCGAGCACTCTTCCACCGGATGTGACCAGTTTCCCTTCGATTCGGGTTGTTCCGGCATGAAACACCATGACATTGGACAGACCATTCAGTTTATCCAATCCATTTATCAGCTTGCCCGATGCATAAGCATCCGGATATCCCTTCGATGCCAGGACAACGCAGACGGCTGAGCCCGTCCACGCTGAGCCACCCCCATGTTCCGACGGCTCGATTCGTCCTACTGCCGAAGCTTCCAGCAGACTTACCAAATCCCGTTCATACATCGGAAGTACGACCTGGGTTTCCGGATCGCCGAACCGGCAGTTATACTCAACAACCTTGGGGCCTGCTCCGGTAATCATAAGTCCAACATACAAACACCCTTTGTAAGGTCTTCCTTCAGCAGACATTCCGCGCAACGTCGGCTCGATGATTGTCCGCTCAACTGTCCGAAGGACATCTGGGGTTACCATCGGTGCCGGGGCATACGCACCCATGCCGCCTGTGTTTTTTCCCTCATCATGATCGAACACACGCTTGTGGTCCTGTGCTGGAGCGAGTGTGACATGCCGTGTCCCATCGCAGATCGCAAACACCGAGGCTTCTTCACCAGTCATGAACTCTTCGATAACGACGACCGTACCCGCTACGCCGAACGATCGTTGCCCCATCATCGCTTCCAGAGCATCCAGTGCTTCGTCGTGCTTCCGTGCAATGACGACCCCTTTGCCTGCCGCAAGTCCATCTGCTTTCAACACGACCGGATATGTGACTGACCCGAGGTAGCGCGCTGCCTCCTGCCGCTGGGGCAATGTGAATGTCTTGTAAGCCGATGTTGGGATTCCGTGACGTTGCATGAATTCCTTCGCGAATGCCTTGCTCCACTCCAGTTCAGCGGCTGCTCTGGTCGGACCGAAGATCGCGTGACCGTGTGCGACGAAGAAGTCCACAATCCCCTCAGCAAGCGGTTGTTCTGGCCCAACAATGGTAAGATCGACCTTTTTCTCCTTGACGAACTTCAGTAGCCCTTCAAAGTCCGTGGGCGAAAGAGGAATGCATCCTGCAAGGGACCCGATCCCGGGGTTGCCTGGTGCGCAGTAGATCTTTTGAACACGGGCGCTCTGGCTGATTTTCCAGACCAGCGCGTGCTCTCTGCCGCCCGAGCCGATGACGAGGATGCGCATCTCAAGGTTCAAAGAGTGACTCGAATACTCTAACGAGATTGCCGGTCAGCGTTACCCGGTTGTACTTATCAACGATCTCAGGACTGGGACCGATGAGCTGGTTTCGCTCAAACTTCACAAAGTACTCTTCGATTGCCTTCTTGATTCCCGCAACGTCCGTGGGGGGAACGACGGTTCCCCCTGCCTCCAGGATTGTGGACTTGAGGAACCCGTCCGGGGCGCATCCGAGTATGGGCTTTTGAGCACCAATGTACTCATAGGTCTTTCCCGGCGAACCGACCTCATCTCCGACAACAACCCACAATACATCCGACGCGAGCAACTGATTGATGCACTCGTGGTGGGGTACATATCCCATGACGTTGACGGAGTCCTGAAGCTGGAGTTTGTTCACAAGCTTGATGTTCTCATCCCGGAAGTTTCCGACGAACCGCGCCTCAATGCGTCCACGCAACTTTGGCTTTTCCTGAAACAAATCATGGAGCGCCTGCAGGAAGTAGTCCGGCACCCGGTCTTCCCAAAAAATTCCCGCGTACGTAATTCGCATTCTGCCCGGCGTTCGCGGGATGGCAGGTTGACCCTCACGGCGGAAGTCCTCCGGGTCAAAACCCTGAGGAATGATATCCACGTCATGATAGGAGAGAAATGGATAGCGTGAGATCAGCGATTCTTTCACACGCCGGTTGGTGGTGATGACGTGGCTGCTCGCCCGGAGTGAATTCCGTTCGAGCACGTAATGGCGGTACTTGTGCAACTTCGTAGGGTAGAACTTGAACGGATAGTCAAGCCAGGGATCGCGATAATCGAACACAAGCGGCTTGTTGATGCGGGACTTCAATTCTGCACCAATCAGAAAGTCTGTGAATGGTGGGGCGGTTGCAAAAATCAAATCAAACGGTGATTCGGTGTGCGCGGCAAGAGCACTGGCCACGGCTTTCTTCTTCCATCCAATCTTATTGTCGGGAATGAAGAGTGTATCGCTTACACGACTCAGAAACTTGCGCGAGCGTTCGGATGGAAGCTTCACGACTTCCTTTTTTGCGAAGATTTTCCCCGGTCCGGCGGCTTCCGTCCGGAGAATCCGTATTGGCCGGCCTGCCAATTCCTGAAGCAAAGTGTTATCCTGCGCAAAGTAGCCAACCGGATCCACAGTAAGCACTGTGGGATGCCAACCGAATTGGGGAAGATATTTCACAAATTTTAACGTCCGCTGAACGCCGCTCAGTCCCATCGGGGGAAAATAGTAGGCAATGATAAGTACCTTGCGCGGTGGAACGTCGAGAGCCATGGGGTCAGACAATTATGAGTTTCTTTGGAGCCGCGTTCAGAACCTCACATCCGCGCCGGGTGAGCAGAACATCATCCTCGATCCGGACCCCGCCAAATCCACCGATGTAGATGCCGGGTTCAATTGTCACCACACTCCCTGCATGCAATTCTTCCGTGCTCCGGGAGGACACTCGCGGACGTTCGTGGACCTGCAATCCGAGGCCGTGACCGAGTGAGTGGGAAAAGTGCTTACCATATCCTGCGCGGGTAATGCTGCGCCGTGCGACAGCGTCGAGGTCTCGGGCCATCATGCCGGCCCGGGCTGCGGCAACGGCTTCCGTTTGCGCTTGGAGAACAGCGTTGTACATCTCCTTGGCTCTCCCCGATATCCTTCCAACACCGATCGTGCGCGTGAGATCTGAATTGTACCCACGCACGGTACACCCGAAATCGAGCGTCACCATCTCGCCACTCTTGATCCGCTTTGTTGTTGCACGGGCGTGCGGCAGCGAACCCCGTTCTCCACTCGCCACAATAGGCTCGAAAGCATCCTTCTCGGCGCCGAACTTTCGGTGGAGATAGGAAATTTCCGCGGCAACATCCGATTCCGGCAGACCAGGGCGGATGCCCGACAGGAGTTGATGAAAGACTTTGTCGCTTATCGCCACCGCAGAACGAATTGCATTTAGCTCCTCTTCGTCTTTTATGAGCGCGAGGTTCTCCACAAGATCAGAAGTAGGGACAAACGAAACAGACGGGAAGAGCTTTTTGAGTCCGCGGTACTGTGCATAAGTAACGGAATGGGACTCGAACCCAACCGTCTTGCAATCGGCAAGGGCGTTTCGTTTCGCCGCCTCTTCCGAGAGACCCCCGGCAGCGATGACTCGCCGAAGGCCTTTCACTTCCACCTTGCTTTGCAGGAGATACCGTTGGTCAGTCAGAAAGAGAGCACCGTTCTTGCGTACAATGCAAAGAGCGTTGGAACCGGAAAAATTGGTAAGGTACCGAACGTTAAAAATTGACGACACAATAAGCCCATCGAGACCGCGCGCGAGGAGTTGGTGGCGCAGCCGGCGAATTCTGTGTCGGGTCATGAGGTGAGCGATGCGCGTTAGAGATGATAGTTGGGTGCTTCTTTGGTAATGGAGATGTCGTGGGGATGGCTCTCTCGCAAGCCCGCATCAGACATACGGACAAAGCGGGCATTGGCTTTCAACTCCGCCACCGTGTGTGCCCCGCAATATCCCATTGCGGCACGAAGTCCTCCGACCATCTGGTACACGGTATCTCCCAGCGGACCTTTGTATGGTACGCGACCTTCGATCCCTTCGGGAACGAGCTTCTGAAGGTCGTCTTCAGCATCCTGGAAATATCGGTCTCTGCTCCCTTGCTTCATCGCCTCCAGAGACCCCATGCCGCGGTACACCTTGTAGCTTCGTCCTTCATACAATACCTTGTCGCCGGGACTCTCTTCCACGCCCGCAAAAAGGCCTCCGATCATAACGGCATCTGCCCCTGCCGCCAGCGCCTTGGCTATGTCCCCTGTCTGCTTGATTCCCCCATCGGCAATCAGGGGAATGCGCGCCTTTGACGCCACTTTTGCACATTCCAATATCGCGGTGAGTTGAGGGACGCCGACTCCGGCGACTACCCTCGTGGTGCAAATCGAGCCGGGACCGATGCCGACCTTAATTGCGTCAGCGCCCGCCCGAATCAAGTCACGCGTTGCCTCCGTTGTCCCTACGTTTCCCGCCATGAGCTCCAGAGAAGGAAACTCCTTCCGGACCCGACGCACCATTTCCATCACGCCGTGCGAGTGACCATGAGCAGTATCAATAACAACAAGATCCACATCCGCACGAGTGAGTGCTTTCACCCGGTCAATTGTATCGGCGGTGACGCCAACAGCGGCCCCGACACGGAGACGTCCGTGCTGATCTTTGCATGCATCAGGGTGCCTTCGCTTTTTCTGGATATCCTTGAACGTAATAAGGCCTTTAAGCACACCGTGCTTGTCAACAACAGGAAGTTTCTCGACCTTGTGTTTTTGCAGTATTCGCTCTGCCTGTTCGAGCTTTGTTCCCATCGGCGCTGTGACGAGATTCTCCCGCGTCATGATGTCGGCTACCGATTGATTCTCGTCAGGCTCAAAACGGAGGTCCCGATTGGTGATTATTCCGATGAGCCTGTTTGATCCATCCACGACCGGGATGCCGGAGATCTTGTATTTGTTCATCAACGCAAGGACATCCCGCACTTTCTGGTCTGCGCGGACAGTGATGGGGTCGAGGATCATACCGCTTTCGGAACGCTTAACGCGATCGACCTCTTCCGCCTGGCGAACGATAGCCATGTTCTTGTGAAGAATTCCCATCCCACCCTCCCGCGCAATGGCAATTGCCATTTCAGATTCGGTCACCGTGTCCATCGCCGCACTGAGGAGAGGAATGTTCAGTTCGATTGAGCGCGTGAGCTTCGTGCGGACGTTGACCTCGCGGGGGAGGACGCCAGACTTCGCTGGTACAAGAAGAACGTCATCGTACGTAAGTGCTTCGCCAATAATCTTAAGTCGTGCCACAAGGTTTGTTCTCTTAGGGTGAGAAATCTGTCTGTTGTTGGCTACATTTTTTCAACGCTGGTGCGCAGGAAGCCGACGCCTACCCCTACATGAAAGCCCCAATACCGGTGATATCTTCCCCCACAATAAGTGTGTGCATTTCGTGCGTCCCTTCATAGGTAATGACAGATTCGAGATTCGCCGCATGGCGCATCACCGGGTAATCATCCAGAATCCCATTAGCTCCCAGAATGCCGCGTGCTTCGCGGGCTATCTCCAGTGCATGAAAGACATTGTTCCGCTTTGCCATGGAGATCTGCTGAAAGCGGACCTTTCCAGCATCCTTCAGACGTCCAAGCTGAACGCACATGAGCTGTGCCTTGGTAATCTCGGTGACCATGTGAACCAGTCGGTTCTGTGTCAACTGAAACGCGGCAATCGGTTTGTCAAACTGGATGCGGGACTTGGCGTAGTTCAAAGCAACATCGTAGCAAGCCATTGCGGCACCGATCGCTCCCCAGGCAATTCCATAACGGGCCTGAGTGAGACAACCCAAAGGTAGCTTCAGACCATTCCCTTTCGGGAGTATATTCTCCTTCGGAATGTGAACATCCTGGAGGATCAACTCAGACGTTACCGAGGCTCGGAGTGAATGCTTCCCCTTCATTTCGGGAGCGCTGAACCCTTTCGTCCCCTTCTCTACCAGGAATCCATGAACAACGCCGTTCAGTTTGGCCCATACTACGGCAACATCTGCCAGTGTTCCATTGGTGATCCACATCTTGGCGCCATTTAAAACATAACCGTCGGAGGTCTCTACCGCTCGCGTGATCATACCACCCGGATTCGACCCGAAGTCCGGCTCGGTTAGTCCGAAGCAACCGATTTTTTCTCCCTTTGCAAGTTTTGGAAGCCAGTGACTCTTCTGGACGTCTGACCCGTACGCAAAAATCGGATACATGACAAGCGCACTCTGGACGGAAGCAAAGCTCCGCACCCCACTGTCCCCGCGTTCCAGTTCCTGCATGACAAGACCGTATGCAACGTTGTTCATTTCTGCGCAACCATATTGCGCGGGAAGTGTCGCACCGAAGAGGCCCAACTCAGCCATTTTGCCAACCAGGTCCAAAGGAAATGTCCCCGCGCGATTGTGCTTTTCGATAACGGGAAGGACGTTGTCGTCCACAAACTCCCGAACCGTGTTGCGGACGAGAATTTCTTCCTCACTCAAAAGGGAATCCACGTTATAGTAGTCTACACCTTGGAACTTCTGCATGCGGGTGTCTTGGCTGGCTCAAAATGGAAAAAAGCCCTGTACTCGAAAAGCTACACAGGGCCAGGAAAGGCGTAAATTGTGCACAAATAAACAGAATTATTGCTTCAAAGTCAAGGCACTGTAAGCACGCCAGTTCGCGCAATAGAGAAAGCCGAACCCGCTGGTCAGGCGCATTCGGCTTTCGGAAGGAGAGATGAGATGTAGTACTGGTCAGTTGAGTATACTGACCTTCGCAAAGAAAGTTTCACGTCCCCAACAAATTAATGTGGGAGTGTTGAAGAAAGGCCTTACGGCGAAGCGAGCAGTGGAAGGGTGGGCTAGTCCGCTACTCTCATTCCGTATTGTTTGATCTTCAAGTAGAGGGTTTTCTTGCTAATGCCCAATGCATTGGCGGTCTTGGTCCGGCTGTAGTTCTGCTGCTTCAGAACCTTCTCGATATGAATTCTTTCAACCTCTTCGAGCGAGAGAACACCTTCCGGAATACCGGTGGACGATGAGCCTGATGTCGCTGTTCCGGACGGACGATCCGAGCGATGGAAGTACATGGAAAGATCTGGTTCCTCCACATAGTCGCTGGAGGAAAGAAGTACGGCTCCCTCAAGCACGTGCTCCAACTCGCGGACGTTCCCTGGCCAGTCATGTGAGAGAAGAAGGTCCAGCGCACCGGGGGAGAGCTTCTTGACGTTCTTGGTCTTTGCCTTTCGTATGAGGAAGAAGTCAGCAAGGATCGGTATATCTTCCTTTCGTTCCTTCAGCAGTGGCATACGGAGGGTTACCACATTCAGTCGATAGAGCAAATCCTCACGGAACCGTCCTGCGGTCACTTCCTCACGCAAATCTTTATTGGTCGCGGTGATCACACGAACATCAACGGTGAGCAGGTTTGTTCCACCCACCCGGCGGAATTCTCCCGTTTCAAGAAAACGCAGTAGCTTTGGCTGGATCGCAGGGCTGATATCCCCAACCTCGTCCAGAAACAGCGTTCCACCGTTTGCAACCTCCACGAGCCCTTGCTTTGTGGTATACGCGTTTGTGAAAGCACCTTTCTCATGGCCAAACAATTCGCTTTCAAGCAATGTATCCGGAATGGACGCGCAGTTGACTGCAACGAAGGGCCGGTTGTTGCGTGGACTGCGTCGATGGATCAAGTTGGCAATGAGTTCCTTTCCTGTCCCGCTCGCGCCCTGGATCAGGACGAACGAATCACTTTCCGCAAAACGTGAGGCACTTTCCACTAGTTTGAGGAACGCTGGGCTCTGACCGATGAGCTCGAAATTGCCAGCTTTGCGCGAGAGTTCACTCTTCATCAACTTGTTATCGATGAATAGCTGCTTCCTCTCAATCGCGCGATGGATGGTGTTGAACAGCTCATCGATGTCGTACGGCTTGGCAAGAAAATCATACGCCCCCAGCTTGATCGTCTGGATGGCAGTTTTGACGTCAGCGTAGTTGGTAAGGATGATGACCTGCGTGGTGGGGGAGTACTCGTGGAGGAACTTGAGCACTTCGATGCCGCTCACGCGCGGCATACGGATATCGAGCAGCACAACATCGTACACTTTGGCCTGAATCTGGTTGATGGCCTGGCCACCATCCGAAGCAGTATCCACTGCAAACTCCTCTGTCTCAGCGAGCTCACTCTCCAAAAGCGTTCGGAGGGATTCTTCATCGTCAACAATGAGGAGATTGAATTTCTTTGACATCGGCGAGTTTACTTTTTGTCCGGCTGTCATAACCTCGCCGGAATCCGGTATTCTACTCACTCAACACTCGTTCGATCGTGGTCAACAGATCCACCAAATCGTATGGTTTGCTCACGAAGTCTTCCGCACCTAGCTTCTTCGATTCGATGGCATTCTTAAGATCTGCAAATCCGGTGAGCATCACAACCTTGGTTTTGGGATGCTTCTCTTTCACAAACTTGAGGACTTCAAACCCGTTTAGCCGTGGCATCTTGATATCAAGAAGCACAAGATCATACAACCCCTTTTGAATCGTGGAAATCGCCTCGTCGCCATCGGATGCTGTGCTGACGTCGTACCCTTCACTCGTGAGTTCGTTGCTAAGAACGGTCCGCAATGCATCTTCGTCATCCACAACGAGAATCTTGCTTTTATCTGCCATCAGGCCACTCCAAATGTGAAACTGGGAACGTGAATACTGCACTCGCTGCAAGCCCGCGAGCAAAGGACGGGGTACAAATGTGTGAACGATTATAGGGAAAGAATTGCACAAAATCAACCCGAATCAGCGTCCTTGAAAACGAATACATAATGGGAGATGCAGGTCACACGGAGCTCCATAATCGTTGCAACTCAGGAGGACAAGTAGTATTATCATGTTAGTCGCAATCATCCTGTCAGGCGCAAATGCAGACTCCGGATCTTATCACTCTTCTCGTCGTCGATGACGACACGAGCTACATGGCCATCGCCCAGCAACTCCTGGCGAAATACCAGGGAAAGAAATTCAACGTTCTCTGGAAGCAGGACGGAAGGGCTGCTATCGACGAGCTTGAGTCCAATCCATCGATTGATCTCCTCCTGATTGATTACTATCTGCCTGAAATGAACGGTCTTGATGTGACCAAACAGATCAGGGAAAAACAGATCGCAATCCCAATCATTTTTCTTACCTCCAACAGAGACTTCCGTCTCGCCATTGAGGCAATGAAATACGGCGTCGAGGATTACATGGTAAAAGAGGAGGCCGTCGATTCGGTCCTTCCACGCACCATCGTAAACGTCCTTGAGAGGGTGTATCTCAAGCGGAAGATCGCACAGCAACAAAAGGCTGAGCTGATCGCGAAAAAACGAACGGACGCGATCAAGGAATTGGTCGTCACCGTGTGCCATGAATTCAACAACCCGCTTGCCGCGATGAAGATCAGCACGGACATCTTGTCGCGACAAGAACTCGCTGCTGAGGAGACTCAGCGGATCAAGGATTTAGACCGGAACATCGGACTGATCGAAAGAGAAATCACCAAGCTCCGGGACATCAATTTCGAGAAGATCGACTTCGAGAAAGTATAACATCAGGAGATCGGTCACGCAATCGCTTTTATCGCCATCTGTAACAAGAACCCCAGATTCCCCGTCCTGCAGTTAGATCTAATGTCTCTCCTGTATAATAACTGGGGATTTTCAAGCTCTGACCCCTCTCACCCTCATCCTTTTCTTCTGAAGAACGGAGATAAGGTCTCTATCGGTAAAGCCATTTATGGAACGAAAATCATCTGTGTCGCGAAAATCACTGAGGCTGGGTCTGCATCCCGCAGAAGAGCCATGCCACGCAACAGTTGGCAGCGATAAAGACTTAATGGTTTAGAGCCACGTTGAGCCTCTGAAGAATTGAAACTCCCGCTGCTTTTGACCGGAATCAGTCTCCTTCACTCCACGTTTCCTGGTACTTGCATCTCGCCGCTTCAATGTCTATATTGATATAGCACTGTACAAGGAAAGACGTTTTGTTCATGGCCCAGCGCAAACCCAACGTAGACAAGAACCATATTACGATTACAGAAATCTCCGATGACAAGTGTCCCGCAAACCAGCGGGACACTTTTTTTTGTGTGGCATGCAAAGATTCATGAGAGTGCGAGACGTTCAGCAGATACTTGAAAATTGGGCGCCTAAAGACATCGCATGGGAAAGGGACAATGTAGGCTTACAGGTCGGCAACCCAGCAGCGCAAGTTCGGGGCATCCTCGTCTCTCTTGACGTCACCGAGCAGGTAGCTGCCGAAGCCCGACAGAGGGGAGCAAATCTTCTCATCAGTCATCATCCCCTGCTGTTCAGACCCGTTCGATTTGTTAATACCGGCAACGAGAAGGGCCGTATTCTTCAGTATCTTCTGCGGTGGCGGATTGCTTGCTATGCTGCACACACCAATTTGGACTTTGCGCAAGGTGGGACGAGTTTCGCACTGGGAAAAGCACTTGGCATGCATTCCGTCGATTTCCTGGAACAACAGTCCCGTACTCTACAAAAAGTGGTGACATTTGTTCCTTCTGAGCATGTGGAAGCAGTAACACGTGTGATGGCAGAGGCCGGAGCCGGGCGGATCGGAAACTATACCGAATGTTCCTTTCGGACAGACGGAGCGGGAACTTTCCGTGGTAGCACACGCTCTTCCCCGACCATTGGGACACGCGGTCGCCGCGAAGAGGTGCCCGAAGTGCGCATCGAAATGATTGCGTCAAGGCGCAACGTACCAGGCATCATTCGCGCAATGAAGGCTGCTCATCCATACGAAGAAGTTGCTTATGACGTCTATCCCCTGGAAAACATCAGCAACGATTGCGGTATGGGCGCGATCGGAACGTTGGAGCGTCCCGTTACCCTTAAGACTTTTCTTGCCCGGACAAAGCGAGCGTTGCGGCTGCCTGCAATCCGCTACACGGGGCGGCTGAATCGAAAAGTTCGCCGCATCGCGGTGTGCGGAGGCAGCGGATCTGATTTGATGGAGACCGCCATCGCACGCGGCGCCGACGCATTCGTAACTGCCGATGTCAAGTATCATGACTTTCACAGCGCCAGCGGGAGGATCATCCTTGTTGATGCCGGCCATTTCGAAACCGAAATCCCGGTTGTCGAAACCGTCGTTTCAAGGATCAAAAGCGAGCTGCGGACACGGAATGTGGTTGTTCCGGTGTTTGCCGCAAAAACAACCACCAACCCGATTGCATATTTCTAGCACTAACTCATGAGGATATGGCATTGGAAAACATGTTGCGCAATCTCTACACTCTTCAGTTGATCGATTTGAACCTTGACGAACTCGAGGAGTTGAAAGGAGATCTCCCGACGGAGACTCGCGAGCTTGAAGAAAGAGTAGCAGGGCTACAGGCGAAGCTGCGGGAACTCGAACACACCATGAAGGCCGCGTTCGCATCGCGAGATACGGCAGATAATGAGATCGTCTCACTCAATGCAAAAATGGAGAAGTACAAGGTGCAGCAGTTCCAGGTTCGCAATAATAAGGAATATGATGCGCTGACGAAAGAAATGGACGGGGCTGTTGGAACAATTGCCCGACTCGAAAAAGAAATGGAGACGCTTGAAGCCAAAGCCACCATGGCGAGAACTGAAATCGAGACCACCAAGGGTGAGCTGGAGGAAGTGAACAAGATTCTTGAGGAAAAGCGTCAGGCATTGGCAGAGGTCTCCAAGACCACTGAAGAGGAAGAGCTTAAATGCAAGCATGAGCGACAGAAGATGCTTGCGCGCATCAAAAAGTCAGACTTGACGATGTATGAGCGGATTAGGAGAGCCAAGAAGGGAAAGGCCGTAGTGCCGGTCCGTAGAGGGGCCTGCGGGGGGTGTTTCAACAAAGTTCCTCCACAAATGCTCCTGGAGCTGCGACAAAACAATAAGTTCTACACCTGCGAACATTGTGGCCGCATCATAGTCTCCGACGAGATCGCTGAAGCCGCCTCGCAGAGTGCATGATCCTTCACGCATTCACTGATGGCGCATCGCGCGGGAACCCGGGCGAGGCAGGCATTGGGGTAATCATTAAAGATGAGACGGGAAACCACTTCCTCTCACTCAACGGTTATATCGGTCGGACCACCAACAACATCGCCGAGTACACTGCGCTGGTGACCCTCCTCACTAGGATGAAGGATATCGCATGCGACCGGCTTGTTGTGTACTCAGACAGTGAGTTGATGGTACGCCAGTTAAACGGGCAATACAAGGTGAAAAACAGCGGGCTGAAAAAGTACCACGCACAGGTCGTCGAGCTGATCAGACATCTCCCGTTCAAGGTAGAAGTGAAGCACATCCCGCGGGAACAGAACAAGGAGGCTGATATGCTCGCCAACTCCGGCATTGAGACAAGAGCTGTCATACCTGCGTGACCGCCTTCGTGGTCTGGATATGAGAGTGTTGATTATAATTCACATATACATTCACAATGCAGGTCGGGCAACCGCGTTCCGGTGATTTCATCGGGATGAGGAAAGTCCGAACTCCACAGAGCAGGGTGCCCCGTGAAGAGCGGGGGGCTCGCAGGCGAAAGTCTGCGGGAACGGACAGTGTCACAGAAAACAAACCGTCCGCCACAAAGCGGACAAGGGTGAAACGGCGAGGTAAGAGCTCACCGCCCCGGCAGCAATGACGGGGGCACGACAAACCCCACCAGGAGCAAGACCAAATAAGGGAGGAGAAGCTGCTCGTTTCGCCGGTACAGCCTCGCAGCCGCGCCGACACTCCCGGGTAGGTCGCTTGAGCCAAGGAGCAATCCGCGGCCCAGAGAAATGGTTGCCTCTCCGCCTTTGGCGGACAGACAGAATTCGGCTTACAGACCTGCATTGCTGTTGCATCCCTCCCCTCCTCCACACCACTTCAGAGTGCAGGGGATCCGGTCTTCCGCAGGAGGCAGCAGCGTAGCGCAATGGAGTGCAATTGAGTACGACGATCAGAGAACACCGATGGACCCTCGCGGAAGCTCCTGATGCAGCCGCGGTGGCGCGCCTTGCATCCGAGATTACTGTCCCGGAACCCATTGCCAAGGTCCTCGTTCTGCGCGGCATCGACACCTATGACAAGGCCAAGGCATATTTCCGTCCAACACTGGAGCAGCTTCATGATCCGTTCCTGATGGACGGTATGGAACTGGCCACATCACGGGTCATGCTCGCGATGCAGCGAAACGAGCGGATACTGGTGTTCGGAGACTATGACGTCGACGGCACCAATGGTGCGTCGATGTTGTACCTGTTTCTGAAGGAGCTCGGAGCGGATGTCCACTACTACATCCCCGACAGGATCAAGGAAGGGTACGGGATTTCCCGTCAGGGAATCGACAAGGCGCATCAGGATGGCGTGGGTCTGTTTGTTTCGGTTGACTGCGGAATTACTGCGGTGGAACAGGTTGAATACGCGCGCACCTTCGGCATCGAGGTGATCATCTGTGACCATCACGAGCCGGGACCAACCCTGCCACTGGCATACGCCGTGCTTGACCCAATCAAACCCGGTGACCAATATCCGTTCAAGAGCTTGTGTGGTTGTGGCGTTGGTTTCAAATTGGTCCATGGCCTTGCGAAGAAACTGCAGAAAGAATCTCTCCTCTCCCAGTATCTGGACTTCGTTACCCTCGCCACTACAGCAGATATTGTCGCTCTCAACGGCGAAAACCGCGTGCTGGTGAAACTCGGCCTGGCCGCAATCAACAAAAACCCGCGACCCGGGATCAAAGCCCTTGTGGACAGTGCCGGATTTGAGTTCAAGGAAATCACGACGGGCCAAATCGTGTTTGCCCTTGCCCCGCGGATCAATGCAGTCGGGCGGCTCGGTGATGCCATGCGGGCGGTACGGCTGCTCACAAGCACCGATCCGGAAGAGGCCCGAGACCTGGCACAAATACTCGAAGAAGAAAACCGGAACCGCCGCAAGATCGACGAGGACACTTTTGCACAGGCTCAAGTGCTTGCCGAAGAGATGCTTGATGTAGAGGCGGAATCCGCAATCGTCCTCCATCAGGAACACTGGCACCCAGGCGTCGTCGGGATCGTTGCGTCGCGCATGGTTGAAAAATACTACAAACCATCCATCATGATGGCAACGGTCGCCGGCGTTGCAAAAGGCTCCGCCCGCAGTGTGTCAGGCTTCGACGTGTATAAGGCTCTGAAGCAATGCGAAGACACGCTCATCCAGTTTGGCGGCCATAAGTATGCTGCGGGGCTTACCGTGGAAATCTCCCGACTGGACGAATTCCGCGAGGCGTTCAATGCCGCCGTCAAGGACATGATGGCAGAGGAACTGAAGACTCCCGAGATCAAAGTGGACACAGAACTTTCCCTTGCCGATCTCAACCCTCGCTTCGTTCGGATCCTCAAAGAGTTTGCTCCGTTCGGGCCAAGCAACATGAAGCCGACGTTTCTCGCCGGCGGCCTGGAAGTTGCAGGATCGCCAAGAATCGTCGGAAAGAACCACCTCCGTTTCAGAGTGCGCAAAAACGGAATGGTGTTCGATGCGATTGGGTTCGGGCTTGGCGATCTCCTGCCTCGCGTTTCGAATGGCAGAAGAGATCTCGAGTGTGTTTTTTCCGTTGAAGAGAACGACTGGGGAGCTCCCGCCGGCGGTCGCCAGGGAGACACGGTTCCCCAGTTGAAAGTCCGCGACTTACGATAACCACGAATTCAGGGAGGTCATGCGATGTCAGGCCATTCAAAATGGGCAACGATCAAGAGGAAGAAAGGAGCCACGGACGCAGCGCGGGGGCGGCTGTTTACGCGTCTCATCAAGGAAATCACCATTGCCGCCAAGAACGGCGGGGGCAACCTGGATGGAAACCCCCGTCTGCGCCTTGCGATCCAGACGGCAAAGGCATCCAATATGCCGGCCGATAATATCAAACGGGCGATGCAAAAAGGAACCGGAGAACTCCCCGGCGTCTCATACGAAGAAGTGACATTCGAGGGATATGGGCCAAGCGGGGTGGCCATCATTGTTGAAGTTGTCACGGACAATAATAACCGAACCGTTTCCGAGATGCGGCATGTCTTCTCTCGAAACAATGGCAACCTCGGCCACTCTGGAAGCGTCGCCTGGATGTTCCACCGCAAGGGAACCATTGTTATCCCCAAAGCGGGCCAGAAGAAACCCCTGAGTGAGGAGGATCTCCTCAGCATCATTCTCGATGCGGGGGCTGAAGACATGCAGACCGAGGACGATACGTACACCATCACCACTTCACCGGCCACATTCGATGCAGTGAAGAAAGCCATCGAGGAAAAGGGGATCACCATCGAGAATGCATCTCTCCAGATGATCCCGCAAAACACCGTGAAGGTATCGGGAAAGGAAGCGGAACAAACCCTCAAGCTGATGGAGGCTCTCGAAGAGCACGACGACGTTCAAAGCGTTTACTCCAACTTTGATATTGACGAGAAAGAACTTGTCTCCCTCAACGGCTAACGGAAAACGTGCAATCCGTCGCCGGGACATCACGCAGCTACGCCGAGGTTCGATCGTTGTTCTGGGTGTCGACCCGGGAACGCTGGTGACTGGCTACGGCATCGTCGAACGCACTGGCCGCGATATCCGCATGCTGTCGTGTGGAACGATCACCAATCGTGCCGAGCATTCCATGCCGCTGAGACTCAAGAAAATCTACTCTGAACTCTCGGCCGTCATTCAACGATATCAACCGGATGAGTTCGCCATCGAATCTGCATTCTATGGGAAAAACGCCCAGTCCGCCCTCAAGCTCGGACATGCACGGGGTGTCTGCATTCTCTCGGCCGTCGAACGTGAGATTCCCACAACAGAATATTCTCCTCGAGAGATCAAGAAGGCGATCGTTGGGAACGGTTCCGCATCGAAGGAGCAGGTACAGTTCATGGTCAAGTCCCTCCTCCAACTCAAGCAGGGTGCGATGATCCTGGACGCTTCCGACGCGCTCGCCATCGCCATCTGTCACCTCAACAGGCTTGTCACTCCCACGGCGAAGCACCGCGACTGGAAATCGTTTGTTGTTGCACATCCGGAGCGTGTGAAAGCATGATCGCTTCCATCAGGGGCACTCTTACCTCCAAGTCACCTACCGAAGTCATCATCGACACGCAGGGCGTTGGCTACAGTATCAGCATCCCCCTTTCCACGTACACTGTCATCGGGAATCTCAACAGCACAGTTACTCTTCTCACCTTTCTCCATGTGCGCGAAGATGCTCTCCAGTTATACGGTTTCGCAACGGAAGAAGAACGAAGCATCTTCAAGTTGCTGATCTCTGTCTCGGGCATAGGCCCCAGAATGGCGCAGACAATCCTCTCCGGGATCACCGTACCGGATTTGAAGCATCACATAACATCCGCAAACCTCGCCGCGCTCACAACAATTCCTGGCGTCGGCAAAAAGTTAGCCGAACGGCTGGTGGTGGAATTGCGTGACAAGATCAGCAAGGTCGAGACTTCAAGCGCCTTCCCGCCTTCACCCTCCGACAAACAGTCGCAGGTTCGTTCAGAAACCCTTATGGCATTGACATCGTTGGGCTACGCCCGTCCTGCTGCCGAGAAAGCACTCCTTGCAGCTCTCAAGGAGACGAACGGGAAAGAAGTCACGGTGGAAGAGCTTATCAAAACATCGCTGAGGCACGCGACAAAGTAGCACATAACTGATTCCAACATCCTAGACAAATCCATTCTCTTGAGATAAGGCCTACGGGAGTAATGGGGGGGTGGATAATTGCCTGCCCGCCAGTCAGGCTGGGAGTAATGAAAAAGCCTCGGCGAATGTCGAGGCTTTTACATTTGGATCCATCGATCCACTAATCCAACACTCCATCACTCGGCTTCTTACGCGATCCGTATCCCTTTCGTCATCGCTTCGTTGGGAATGATGTAGTCCATGATGAAATTCCGAGGGTGATACGCGAGGGGAGATATGCGGAGATCGACATCTCGTCGTAGCTTGGCAATGCGAAGACTATCCTCAAACCTTGATTTTCGGAATTGCCTCGACACGACAACGATGTCAATATCACTGTCTTTGTGAGGCCCGCCCCTTGCATACGAACCGTACAAGTACGCTCGCTCTACTTTGATCTTATGGGTCTTCAATACCTCGATGTATCGCTTTGCAATTGTTATTGCTTCACGAGTCTTCTTATCCATGTAACAAATTCCTCGGTTCTCTTCATGAGATTCTTGGCCACAGAAGTTGTGGCTCTTTTGTAGATCTTTAGCTGTTCATCAGGATAGCGCGTCTCAAGGTTGTATCCCGTCATTTCCGCTAAAAAATCTTTTTCCTCTATAGACAGTTCAAGATCACTCCTGGCGGCCAGCTTTTCAAGGTCGTGTGTTCTCGGCGCCAGATCCTTGGTGTGTTTGACAGTAAGGGCTTTGAGGTATTTTTCAATCGTCAGGTGACAAAAGAATAGACACCAGTGCAGATCCTTGCCACTCTTCAATAGTCGTCTGGCCGACGCAAGGTCCTGTTCAGCCGTAGTCAACCAGTACTCTATTTGTTTCTTGATGTTGATTGCCACAACGTAAAGGTAGCAAAGCCACATCCGAGAATCAACTGTTGAATCTCAGGAAGGCATGTGTTACCTTGCTTCCGATGAGAAAATCCGACTATACCTCCCCCGAGCGCCTCGAAGCTGAAGCAGAATTCGATCAGGCGTTGCGTCCCTTATCGTTCTCCGATTTCTATGGGCAGGAGAAGATCACCGATAACCTGAAGGTCTTTATCACTGCTGCTCGCCAGCGTGAAGAGCCTCTCGATCATGTCCTCCTTACCGGACCACCCGGTCTGGGAAAAACCACTCTTGCTCATGTCATCGCTAATGAAATGGGGGGCAACATCAAGGCAACGTCGGGTCCAGTACTTGACAAGCCGGGCGACCTTGCGGGCATCCTGACAAATCTGGAGGAAGGAGATGTTCTCTTCATTGATGAGATCCACCGTTTGAATCCAGTTGTGGAAGAGTACTTGTAC
>DASRUE010000124.1:0-19652 GCA_035687895.1 Bacteroidota bacterium
GCTGCTCGATCAGCTTCCTTCCGACAACCAGATTGTTAAGGGGCGTTTCATTCCTGGCGGGAGTGATCATGAAAAACAGTGGTGTTATCGTCCGAATCTGGAGCGCATCCATCGCCAGACAATTGCCATTCTGAGAAAGGAAATTACCCCATCATCCCTTTCAAAGTTTACAGAGTTTCTATTGCAGTGGCAGCATCTTGCCCATGGGACGCAAGAGCATAACCCCGATGGAGTGCAACACTGCCTTGAACAGTTACAGGGCATACCTCTTCCTGCGGAATTGTGGGAACGGGACTTTCTGATGAGACGGATAAAAGAATATTCCCCGGACTCCATTCTGAGACTCACATCATCGGGGGGAGTGGTGTGGGTTGGGGCTGCCGGTGGACGCACGCGTGTCATCGTTCGTGGTGAGGGAAGTGTATTTCTTCCCATAAGTCCGGATGAGGCGGAGAAGGGCTTGAGTGAACCAGCCCGACGAATCCTGCAGTACATCCGTCATCACGGGGCTTCCTTCTTCACCGATATCCGCGGGGGAAGCACACTCTCGCTGGGCGCCCTCAACCACGGTATTGCGGAGTTATTTTGGAATGGCCTTGTCACAAACGACGTCTACGGCGAACTTCTCCAGGTCAGGCGTCCTGCCCGTCTGAACCCCGAAGAACCCATTGAACGAATTGAGATGATCGACCCGGCGCACAATCCCCGGAAATCACGCTTCATGCATGCTGCTCGCAGAGCAATACGACAGGTTCCAGGTTGGTCCGGACGGTGGTCGTTGGTTCACCTCCCGGGAGTTATGGGGGACGACATCTCGCCTGAACAACGAGCAGAACAGCAGGCGCGTCACTTGCTTACGCGGTATGGCATCGTTGCGCGGGAGTTTCATAAACGTGAGGAGTTGCTTCCTTGGGCGCTGGTGGCTGCGGAGTTCCAACGCATGGAGATGCGCGGAGAGATCCGGAGGGGATATTTTGTGGAAGGGCTTTCCGGGATGCAATATGCACTCCCCACCGCAGTTGAGAACCTTCGGCGGATTAGGGACACACGGGTCGACGAAAGGCCACCGGTTCTTGTCAACGCCTGCGACCCTGCCAATCCGTATGGCACAGGAATTCAATTGAGTGTCGCCGAAACACGACAAGAGAACATCCGCGTTTCACGAGTGCCCGGCAACTACGTTCTTTTCCACAACGGCACCCCTCTGCTTTTGATCGAGAATTTCGGGGCAAGGTTGTGGACTTTGGGAGAGTCGAACGCCGAGATTCTTCGAGCGGGGCTGGAATCGTTGACGGCGATGGTCCGATTTTCGCCGCCACTTCAGCCATTCAAGAGTATCACGATAGAGCATTGCGACGGTATCCGACCGGCGCTGAGCCCCCTTGAGCCACTCCTCCGATCGCTTGGATTCCATCGAGCCATGAATCAGACCATGCGCTTCGACGGCTACGCATGAGACTCCACTCCTTGACTTTCTATACCGGTTTGTTTACGATTGTCACACACCTCCCTGCGGGCCGTTGATACCGAAATGCCGGGAGGCTTCACGCCCTCACTTTGCCGAGCGCAGCAATCGTGACCCCTCTCGACGACCGCCTCTGCACACGCCAAGCCCCTTGCTTGAGAGCATCATTCCCGACTACAGCCACCGCTTTGTTGATTTTCCTTACCATTCTTGTGGCATACCCCACTTCAGGGCAGTTGCGACAATACAAGTTCGGGCGCTTGACAGATGAACAAGGACTCTCCCATTTCCGAACCTACGACCTCGTCCAGGATCGGCAAGGCTTCCTCTGGATAGCGACGCTTGGTGGGCTGGATCGATATGATGGTTACGGGATCAGGAATTTCCGTCATAAGAAGGAAGATACCTCGTCGCTCTCAGATGACATAATCACTGCGTTGCTTCTCGACCGCGCTGGCCGGATCTGGGCTGGAACTCATGAGGGGAGCATCAATCGCTACGATGCCGTGACGGAAACATTCACCAGATTTGTGCACGATCCGGACGATTCTGGATCGGTGAATGGAAGCACAATTTCAACCATGTATGAAGATCGATCTGGCACGATCTGGATCGGAACGGCTGACGGCGGACTGAGCAAGATGATGGTCTCGGAGACGGGAATCGCATTCATCCATTTCAGACACTCCCCCGGCTCTCCGGGGTCGCTCAGTGGCGACAGAGTGTTTTGTATTCTCGAAGACTCACGCGGGACGCTGTGGGTCGGTACAGAAAAAGGGCTTGATACCCTTGATCTTACACGAGGACGGTTCTCCCATTTCTCCTCCCCCTCTTTGAGACTAGCAGGCCCGGTCACGACAATCTTCGAAGATGGCGCATACAATCTTTGGGCGGGAACTGAGGGAACCGGGCTCTATTTGCGGGAGAAGGACAAGGCACGCTGGCGACATTATCGTTCATCCCTAAGAGGTCAGCAGAGTCTTTCGAACGATTTCGTTACTTCGGTTCTCGAAGACGGCAGCCGATTCCTCTGGGTCGGTACGCGGTCCGGTCTCAACAAACTAGACCAGGTGACTGGCAACATCGATCAGTACCATCATACCCCTGAAGATCCGAGCGGACTTGTGTACGACTATGTCATCAAGCTCAGGAAAGACAGATCCGGGGTCCTCTGGATTGTTACTGACCGCGGGTTGAATATGCTTACCCCCAGGATGAACCAGTTCGCGCACTACACGTTGAAGTCGGGAAGAACAGAGGATCAAACCATTACCGCGCTGTGGGAGGACAGGTGGAACAATCTCTGGATAGGGAACAACGGTCTTAACATGATCGAGGCTCAAACAGGAAAGATCACCCGCTTTACAACTGACGGACTTGGCGAAGTGTATGTTCAGGCCTTCCATGAGGACCCGGAAGGGAACCTCTGGATCGGAACTCTGGGGGATGGGCTCTTTCGGTTCGATGCACGGTCGCGACGGTTCTCCCACTACAACTGGACATCATCCATTATGTCCATCGCCGTGGACCTCAACGGTGTGGTCTGGGCCGGCGCGTACGAGAACGGGCTGTTTCGGTATGACCAGCGGGGAAAAACGCTGACTCACTTTCTCCACGACCCCTCGGATTCAACAACCCTTAGTAGCAACAACGTCTTCGCCATCATGCACGATCGCTCTGGCACTCTCTGGGTCGGGACAGAAGGGGGCGGCATCAACAGACTTGAACGAGCCACCTCCACATTCACGCGCTTCACCCACTCGGCGGCTGATTCCGGAAGTCTGAGCAACGATAGGGTCTACGCGATCCATGAGGACCGCACACGACGTCTCTGGATTGCCACCGGCAACGGTTTGAATGAATTCGATCAAACATCGGGGACATTCAGGAATTTGTTTGCCGGAAGTAATCTCGCTTCCAGTCAGCTCACGAGCATAGGTGAGGATCACCGCGGACATCTCTGGATCGGCACAATGCAGCAGGGGTTAATCAGAGTCGATCCGGAACGAGGTACATTAACATCGTTTGATGCACAGAACGGACTTCCGGGGAACAGCTTTCCTTATGCACACTGTCGTCGGAAGAACGGGATGTTTCTTTTTGGCGGCAATCGTGGGTTCGTTGCCTTTCATCCGGACAGCATCCGCGAAAACATGCTCCCCCCCACCGTGGTGTTGACCGCCTTCCGAATTTTCGACCGTCCCGCACAAATGGATACGGCCATTACGGAAGCCCGGACAGTTCAACTTGACTACGACGAAAATTATTTCTCATTCGAGTTTGCCGCTCTTGATTTTAGCGCTCCAGGAAGAAACCAGTACCGCTACATCCTGGAGAACTTTGACAAGGAGTGGACTACAACCGCACGGAGGTTTGCAAACTACACCAATGTAGATCCCGGTAACTACACACTCCGGGTGGTTGGCTCCAACAGCGATGGTGTGTGGAACGAAGCTGGCCGCGTCCTTTTCATCAGCATTGCTCCTCCTTACTGGGCTACGTGGTGGTTCCGCGGACTCGTGTTAGCGATAGTCATTGGGATACTGGCGGGAGCATATCATTACCGTGTGAGTAAGCTCCTGGAGATGGAGAGGATGCGACTACGCATCGCCAGTGACCTGCACGACGACATCGGCAGTAACCTTGGCAGTATTGCGCTGTTGAGCGATCTGATCAGGAACAGTGGGAGCTTCCCGTCTGAACAGACCCAACTTCTCCATGAGATCAGCAGAAGCGCACGCCTCACGGCAGACGCGCTCCGGGACATCGTGTGGGTGATCAACCCGGCATACGACAAACTGGACAACATGGTCCTCCGGATGAAAGACGCGGCTGCTTCCATGTTGAGGAATATCGACCATTCGTTCCATTGCAGCGACCACATCATGGCCGGGGTGCTCGATATGGAATTCCGCCGCAACATTCTCCTCATCTACAAGGAAATCCTTCACAACATTCTGAAGCATGCACACGCAACCCGGGTCGATATCCGCATTGAGGAGAACAACGGGCATTTAGTGCTTACGATTGCAGACAATGGGGTTGGGTTCGATCCATCCCGGTCCTTCACCGGCAACGGGCTGATGAATCTCAAGAGCCGGGCAACAAAGATAGGCGGTCATTTGTACATCCGCAGCCTGAAGGGAGAAGGGGCATCCTTCATACTTTCTGCAAAAATACCGTGAACGCGGTATGGTGCATGTCATGGCTTTCGTGTATACTCCTGCCAGCAACGTTCAGGTCGAATAACGACCGGCCATCAGGCACCGACAAGCAAGGAGGGAACCATGAAATTATATGCAGCTGAAACAACCACCGGGGTGAACGTGGGGACGGTTTCGTGGAACGTCACGTACGACGCAGGCGGTGACACCGCCGATGACCTGTTTGCAGAGCTCTATGACTCGAATGGAAATACTCGGTATTCAACGAAGGTCCCATGTAAACCGCCGTATGCCTGCCCAATGGCCATGGAGAATGTCGCTTTTGGCAGCTACACTGCCGGCCTCGCTGTGGGGTTGAACCGGTACTACTTTGACGAGAGCCTTGACGTCATCAATTCGCCCAACGACAGCGCTCACGCAACCGTCATCGTCGTTAGCACCGATACCTTGAAACAGGAAATCGTATTGCAGGTACGGCCGTGAGGCCCTGCCTCAACATCGCAAAGGGAACCCAAACATGAAATCGCACCAGACGACCGATGCGTCACCCCCTGCCAGAGACCAGATCAGCCTCTGGGTGATTGAAGATGACGAGCTGTTCAGGAAGACTCTCGTGGGGTTTCTCAACAGTACGCCGGGGATGAGGTGCGAACGTGACTTCTCTTCCTGTGAGGACGCGTTGGAAGTGTTACGGAAGGAGTTCGCTCCCGAGGTTGTGCTGATGGACATTCAGCTACCAGGCATGAATGGCATTGAGGGGCTTCGCCAGATCAAATCCGTCTCGCCGGCGACGGACATCATCATGCTCACGATTTTTGAAGAGGAAGAGAAGATTTTCCGTGCAATCTGCGCAGGGGCAAACGGCTATCTGCTGAAGAGCTCACCAAGCGAGGAGATCATCCGGGCAATCCAGGAGGTGCTGGAAGGTGGGGCACCCATGAATGCGCAGATTGCACGAAGAGTGCTGGATATGTTCTCCGACCTTGCAATGCCGAGAGGAGACTACAATCTCACGGATCGCGAGAAGGAAATCCTGCGTTACCTGACGGAAGGACTCACGAAACGGCATATCGCGGAGAAGATCTTTCTCAGCCATTATACCATCGATACGCACGTCAAGAACATTTACGCAAAGCTGCAGGTTCACACCCGCACCGGCGTCGTGGCAAAGGTCCTGAAGGAACACCTCTTGTCAGCAATGATCCTCATGGCGTTCTCCTTGCTACCCACCATGTCTTGATATTGCCGATCTCAGGCCTTCGCGTGAAGTTGAAATCTTCGACACAGAGAATCTGGAACCCCGCCTTCGCTAACATGGCCCGTACGATTTCGCGAGGGTAATGCCGTTCTTTCACTTCCTCAACGTGCTGGGGAAGGCCGCCGGCAGTTCCCGCAAAGATGGATATTCGCGACCGCCCGATGTCAAGCCCGGGATCGAACGTGTTGTTCAAAGTCAGGGTACACCCTCCCATTTCGAACGTGTCGGTCATTGTCCAGACGTTTCGGAAGCAGTGGCCGTTGTTCAGGTCAAACATGAAGTATCCATCGTCGTGAAGATTCTCATACACACACCGGAACGTCGCCTCAAGATCCCTCTTCCGCGTCAGGTGGTTCAGGCTGTCAAACAGGCACGTGACGAGGGCAACCCTCTCGGGAAGAGCAAACGACCGCATATCCTGTAGAAGGAACTTCACGGAGAGTTTCGTTCCCTGGATCTTCTTTTGAGCTTCTTCCAGCATTCCTTCAGAGGCATCAACGCCCCACACCTTCCATCCCCGTTTCGCCATTTTCACGGCAAGCGTCCCGGTACCACATGCAAGGTCAAGCATAGCGGACTTGCGGATCTTGAACTTCCGCATCGTGGAAAGAAGTCGAGGGAGAATTGCCGTAGAGAAGTCGCGGCCATAGGACTTCTGCCACTGGTCGTAGACCAGCGGGAGATGAACATAGTGAGTACGCATGACAGGGTATCTATTTCGCGGCGAGATGCGGTATTGCCGCAGGCGCACCGGTCTTCATCATCGAGATGAAGTCCCGGAACAGATAGTCGCTATCGTGAGGACCAGGGGAGGCCTCGGGGTGGTATTGCACGCAGAACAGCGGAAGGTCTTTGTGCCGGAACCCTTCGTTCGTATTATCGTTGAGGTTGATGTGTGTGATCTGGATGCTCCTGGGGTCCAACGACTCCGGGTCGACAGCAAAACCGTGGTTCTGCGAGGTGATCTCAATTGCCTGCGTCAAGAGGTTCTTCACCGGGTGATTGCCTCCACGGTGTCCGAACTTCAACTTGAACGTGCGCGCGCCGAGCGCAAGCGCGAGAATTTGATGGCCAAGGCAAATGCCGAAGATCGGCTTCTTCCCGATCAGCTTCTTCACGTTCTGGATGGCGACCTTCACAGCAGCGGGGTCTCCAGGCCCATTCGAGAGAAATATCCCATCGGGATCACGCGCAAGAACTTCTTCGGCAGGGTAGTCCGTCGGCACGACAGTTACCTTGCAGCCATAACTTGTCAGGCGGCGAAGAATATTCTGCTTGATGCCATAGTCGTACGCCACAACGCTGAACCGACGGCCGTTCTTTCCGGAAGCAAGTTGAGGACGAAGCGCAAACGAGGTCCCGTCCACCTGATCCCACTCGTAAGGCTCTTTGCACGAGACAACGCTAGCGAGGTTGAGCCCATCCATCTTTGCAGAAGCGGTGACTTTCTTCAGGAGGTTGCCATCGTCCATATCAACGGTCGAAAGAACCCCCCGCATCGCTCCGTCGGTCCGGATCATCCTCGTGAGCATCCTCGTATCAAGACCCTGGATGGCAAGGATGTGGTATTTCTTGAGCCACTCACCCAGACTACCGGTCGCCCGGAAATTGCTGTAGTAGTCAATGTACTCCCGGACGATCACCCCCGATACCTGCGGCCTTGACGATTCAAGGTCCTCCACGTTGACACCGTAGTTGCCGATCATCGGGTAGGTCATCGTCACCAATTGACCATTGTAGGAAGGGTCAGTGAAGATCTCCTGGTACCCGGAAAGACTGGTGTTGAAGACCACCTCTCCGGAGACCTCTCCATTGGCGCCGAATGCATCGCCGGTGAGAACGGTTCCATTTTCAAGAGCAAGTTTTGCTTTCATCACGGGTCAATATATGAAAGCACGGACAGGAATTCAACCGGTCTGCAATTCTGTTTCAACTATTGATCCCTCACCAATGATCACCGTTTGAACGCGATTGCGCCGGGGCCCCGCTGAACGGTGAAGAACTGCATCAGAGCTCCATCGTTGCTGAACACGTTCATCTCCCCGTTTGCCATGAACTCGTTTGCATCCGCAGCGTAGATTTCGTCCGACAAAGGGTCCACTGCCAACGCGAAGAACGTCCCCTGAACAAAGTTGATCCGCACCGCCCGGGTGGAGAGGAAAATGCGATGAATTGGACCGCCATAGAAACTTCCGCTCGTGACACCCACGATGTACGCGTAACCGTCATCTCCAATGACAATTGAACCCCAGAGGTTCTCGGTGAATGTGATGGAGTTTTCCACCGCAAGCGTCGAGGGGTTCAGGACGAACACTTTACCGGTTGTTGGGGGAGATGCAAACGCATTCCCCGTGCATGCAACCCACAACTTCCCATCCGGGGCGGCCGCGATTCCCGTCGGTCCATCATCCAGTGTGAGCGTTGCCCTTATGGTGTCAGCCGGAACAGCAATGACCGTCACCGTCCGGTCTCCGCCATACCCGGAGTTGCACACAAAGAGAGAATTACCACTCAATGCCATCCCCTGGGGATTCGCACCGACTGTGACGGAATCAAGGACAGAAAGACTGGCAAGGTCGAGGATTAGAATCGAGTTGGCATAGAGCCGCGTCATATAGATACGGGACCGAACCGAGTCGATAAGAATGTCGTGGGGGGTGGAGCCCGGGTACGTTGCCGATTGTTGAATGACATGATCCACAAGGCTTACAACGACGATATTCTCCGAGCCACTCATCAGTATGTACGCCCTGCCATTGTACAGCTTGAGGTCGTCGCCCGTACTGCCCAGGTGCGTTCCATTGTTCGCCCCTTCGATGACGTCATAGTAAGTCGTGTCTCCGTCCACATCATGAAGCGATAGACGCGCCCCGGCCGGGTCGCCATAATTCCCCTCGTTCAATACATAGATTGCCTTCAGGACTGGTGGTGCAGGCAGTGATTGATCGGGGCCGGCAGGATCCTTCCGGCAACTGGTGAGTATGAACAACAACAGTACAGCAAGCAGCAATTGAGCTCTCACATTATCTCCTTGAGTGAGTTAGTATTCAACGCCCACCGTCAGTCGGAACGAACGTTGCGGCATGGGGTAGCCGATGATGACCTGGTAATCTTCATTGAAGAGGTTGCTGATCTCACATTTGATGAATGCAGTGATCGGCCGGAATGAGAGGCGCGCACGGATGTTCATGTTCGCCACCCAGTATGATGGCAGGAATCCCGTATTGTCCTCCGTGTAGTAACGGTATCCGACAAACGAATGAGCAAAGGTTCCACCCAATTGGTCCAGCAACGAATTATCAAACGTCTTTTCGACCGACAGAGATAGGTTCACCATTTCCAGAGGTATGTAGATCAGTTGGGCGTTGATGTTGGGATCGCCGGGGTAGTCAGCCGATGTCTTCCTGCTCTCGGCACTGGTGTAGTTTGCTTCCAGACGTACGAGATTGTCCGGCAGACTCCAGCGATACGACGCCTCGAACCCTTCTGCGCGGACGCTCCGGAGATTCTTCGGAGTGACGGCCCCCGTCCCCGCGGCCACCCAGACGATTCTGTCGGTCATATCATTCCGGAAGTATGTCCCCTGGATCTGATGGTCACCAAACAGACCATACGACAGGCTCACCCCGGCATCAAGGCTCGTGGACCGTTCTGGTTCCAAGTTCGGGTTCCCGATTCCTCCGCCGCCGTTGAAGAAGAGCTCGTTGAGTGTCGGTGAACGGAAACTCCTGGCAATGCTCGCCCGTAACGCAGACTTCAGCCGCTTCAGAACGCCCGCATCGCTCTCTCGGAAGGAGACCAGCAACCCGAACTGGGGACTTACGGCACTCACGTCCGATCCTACGACATCATACCGTACCGCAGGAAAGAGCACAATGTCTGCAAAACGTGCCGCAATGGAGCGAAGGTGGTGGTCGCCTAACATATAGGCGCCAAATTGCGTCCTCTGTCGATTCGACTTCATCGAGTTTCCTTCCGCCTTGACATGCGCGAGATCGAAACCGGTGGCCAGTCGCGAATCGGCAGAGAGTTGAACCTCTATCTTCGGTTCAATACGCATCTCCAGGTTCTTGAAATAGGTGTTCAGTGGGACGTTCGCAACGACAAGCCCCGGATCATTGTATCGCTGATACGCGTACCGGATCTGGATATTGGTAGTGAGATGAGCGGTCTTCGAAAGGTCAGACCCCAACCCTATCTGCAAGACGTCGTCCTCATCATTCTGACGCGCGTTACTGGTGCTTGAGAGACCAACCACAGGGCCGCCAACACCCCGTTCAGAACGGTAGACTGAAGCAAAAGCATGGAGTTCCGTCTCATCATCCAGCGTCAGCGATGCATTGATGTTCCCGAACCTGGCGTCAAGGTCAGAGTTCGCCCGTTGCAGCTCGGTAACATTGTTGCCATTGTGAAAGCGGAACGGAAAATCCTCGTCGCTCTTCTCCTGCCCGTAATGTAGCCGAATTCCCAGTTGCCCGGAGATAAAACCGCCAGAAAGCTGGTATCTCCGGTAGCCGAACGACCCGACCGTACTCGCAGCACGTACCGTGTTCTGCGCTGGGATCGACCCTGGCACGATGTTGATAACACCTGCCACCGCATCGGCACCGAAGGAGGCTGAGTGCCCGCCACGGATCACCTCGACCCGGTCAATCTCATCGACAGGAAGAAGGCCGAGGTCCACAAGGCCGTTCTGGGTATTACTGATCCGCATTCCGTTCAGGAGGAAAAGCGTATGTTCTGTTCCCATTCCCCTCTGGGAGATGGTCTTCGCACCAGACCCTGCCCCATAATTCTTGACGAACAGACCCTCAACAGGGGACAGAAGATCAGCAAGAGATGTACCGCTTGTGCGACTTATTTCCTCTTTGGATATGACCCGGATTGAGGAAGGCGAACTTGAGAGTGTTTGAGAAAGCCTGGCCGATGTGACTACGATCTCCCCCATCGTGAATAGCCGGGGGCGCAGGCTTATTCGGAGCATGGTGTCAATGGGAGCATCGAGGAGGAGCGCTTGGCCTTCGTAGCCATCAAGGCGGAATGAAAGAGAAACGGGAAACGTCGGGACACTCAGTGTGAACCTTCCGGCTGAATCTGAGATTGCCAGAACAAGATCTTTCTCATTGAGTATCTGAACGTAAGGTATCCTATCTCCTGAAACGGCGTCAAGGAGAATGCCTTTAACATGTTTCGCTTCATGGGAATAACCTTCCCCGTGTAAGCAAAACAAGATACCGACTACAATGTGGATAACTCTCGTCATCATACCGAATAAAAAACCCCGACCTTCCAGGAAAGTCGGGGTGAAAAGAAACACTCGTTGATATCTCCCTGCCTTCCCGCGAAGGTGTGTTGAGGAACGTACTTTGGCAGGTCTCCTGGCTTATGGCTTGTTGCTCCCGGTGCCTTCCCAATCGGGTTATACCCTGAATCAGTGGCAGCCGGATGTTACGCCATGTACAGTTGCGGGGCAGCTTCCGCTTGAACGGAATTCCCTTTTCATCCCGTGCTTTAAACGGGACACCAAAGTGAATGTGTGAAAGAACAAGAAATCCTGAGACAATATAGCGGAGCCGGACGGGTTTGTCAAGAGAATTATTTTCTCAATACCCGAGTGCGACGCCTTCCTCCCGCGGATCTGGGGCGCCATAGAAATATCCATCCTTGATCATCATGGCTTCTGCGCGTCCATTGGACTCCAGCGTGAGATCGAATGCATATCCCATACGACGGAGGTTGCTCATTACATCGGGAACCAAGCCGTGAGGCTCATACAAGACCGTATCCGGCAGCCATTGATGATGCGTGCGAGGTGCATCCACCGCCTCCTGAATGTTCATGCCGAAGTCGATGACGTTAACAATGATTTGCACAACGGCCGTCGTAATCCGGCCTCCTCCTCGCGCACCGAGCAGGAGATATGGCTGGTCATTCCGCATGACGATCGTTGGCGTCATCGAACTGAGCATCCTTTTGCCCGGTGCAATCCCGTTGGCTTCTCCACCAACAAGTCCAAACTGATTTGGGACCCCGGGTTGCACAACGAAATCATCCATTTCGTTGTTGAGGAGAAAGCCGGCCCCGTCCACTACCACCTTGCAGCCGTGGAGACTGTTCAGCGTAACAGTTGTGCTGACAACGTTACCGTATCGATCTGCCACACAATAATGGGTAGTCTCATGTTCTTCACCAAAGTCGCTCACAACACCTGCGTCGATTTTCGCGCTCGATGTGGCGTGGAGTGAGTCGATCATGAGGGAACGGCTCGCTGCATACTGCTTCGAGACCAGCTCCTGAATTGGGATTTTGGTAAAGTCCGGGTCGCCAAGATACTTTGCCCGGTCTGCATACGCCCGTTGTCCAGCGGCAGCAAGAAGGTGAATCACCTGCGAGGAACCATGCCCTTTGGATGCGAGATCGAAACGTTCGAGTATGTTCAGCATCTCCAGAAGCACTCCCCCCCCTGCCGATGGTGGGGAGGAGGAGAGAATGTCACACCCACGATAAGAGCCGAACAACGGCTCACGCTCGATGGCCTCGTACTCCAGCAGATCCTGCCGTGACATGATCCCTCCCCCCTTTTCCATCTCCGCCACGATCAAAGAAGCAACACGGCCATCATAGAATCCCGCCTTCCCCTTGTCCGAGACTGCACGCAACGTCGTGGCAAGATCCGGCTGACGGAGGATGTCTCCTTCCTTCAAGGGCCCACCATCCCGACTGAATATCTTCTGTGACGAAGGAAAGCGCGCGAACAGCGGATGTGACTCCGCAAGTGACGCTGCCATCCGGCGGTCCACGGTCATTCCCTGCTCTGCCGCCTCGATGGCACGCGCCATAACTTCTTTGCGCGAACGGGTCCCAAAATTCTCCAGTGCGTGCAGGAGTCCCGCAACGGTCCCTGGCACTCCTGCAGCCAGCGGTCCAGTAAGACTCTTCTCAGTGACAGGAGCGCCCGTGGAATCGAGATACATCGTTCGACTGGCTTTGCCCGGAGCTTTCTCCCTGAAATCCACCATCGTCGCGTCTCCGTTGGCCAGCCGGATCAGCATGAACCCACCCCCACCGATGTTCCCCGCTTCCGGATAGGTGACTGCCAGCGCAAATCCAACTGCAACCGCTGCATCAACCGCGTTTCCGCCGTTCCTGAGGATCTCCACACCTGCAGCTGTTGCGAGAGAGTCAGCGGAGACTACCATGCCGTTCTTCGCCCGGACCGGTTTTTTCGATGCAGAAGGAGCCGTCGTGACGAAGAGAACGAAGGCAAAAGTGAGTAGAACCGACGTGCGTACCATGCGACTGATTAAGAGGTGAGCAAGACTCGTGATCGATAGAAACACGTCTCGTGGGCTTGGTATCAAAGGCTAGACAGGAAACATCTGGTCATCCATGGGCGAAGCAATCACTCTACCGTGCTTCCTGTGGTCTTGCAAGTTCCTTTGTTCTCTAAAACGGAAGATCGTCTTCGACCTTCGCAACAGGACCGGGTTCGCTTGCCTGTGACGTCGCACCTCCGCCTCCACCTGTACCGCTCTCACTACCCCCTTTGCCGTCGAGCATGATCATGTTCTCGGCGACGATCTCGGTAATGTACTTCTTTGCCCCGGTGTTCTTGTCATCGTAGCTCCGTGTCTGGATTCTTCCTTCGATGTACACCTTCTTCCCTTTCTTCAGCCACTCACCGCAGATTTCGGCCAGCTTCTTCCAGGCAACGATATTGTGCCACTCTGTCCGTTCCTGCATGTTCCCATCCTGGTCCTTCCAGCTTTCGTTGGTCGCAAGCGAAAACGTTGCCACAGCCACGCCACCGCTTGTGTAGCGCAGTTCCGGGTCCTTCCCGAGATTGCCGATCAGCATTACCTTGTTCAGACTCTTCGCCATGATATGCCTCCCCGTGTGAAAGTGTGGTTATGCTACTGAGTTTTTTCTTCTTTGTCAAGGTCGGATTTTCCGGGACGCGGGTCAGGGATCCGCTGCAACCCGATGGATGTCAGCAGAAACATCTCGTCCCTCGAACATACAAAGGAATGGATGTTGACTCCCTGTGCAACACCGTGCGATTCGAGCGTGATGATCCGGGTCGGGCGTTCATTCCCATCAAAGCAGTACAGGGTATCCGCATCGAGGATCACAATGCCGTTGTTGTCTGCAAACAATGTTTGCGGTGCCCGGAACAGACCGGGGAGAAGTTCGTGCACGAAATTCCCGAAGTTGTCGAACACCATCACGCGCGCCATATCCAGCACGTACACGCGGTCTTTGGGCCCGACCTCCAACTCCGATGGGCGCAACAGTCGGCCTGCCCCGGCGTCGAATCCGCCGAACGATCGTTCCACCTTGCTGAACCTGTTTACCTTCACGATTCGTGCGTTCTCCCCATCGCAGATGAAGAGATCACCAAGTCGTGAGACGGCAACATCTCTGGGATAACCGAACCGTTCGTCCGGAATGGCACTTTCCCGCGTGGAGAACGTGGAAATGTAGTTCAGGCCGCGGTCGAAACGCTGGACCCGGTGGTTGCCGTAATCCGCGATGAACACATCAATGCCATTCCTCGCCCAGAGCCCGGACGGCTTGTCGAATTGGTCATTCTCCCAGCCCGCACCTCCCACTTCCTTATGCAGGGTGAAATCTCCATTGGAGAGGGTGAGCAGATTCCGGTTCGCATCGAGGACATAAATATTGCCATTGATGTCAACGTCGAGCCGCGTGCCGGTGAGACCTGGCATGGGCAGCTGCATGCGGGTTGCACCACAGGCACCGAATAACGCGAATACAAGTAGTGAGGAAAGATGGAAGCGACTCATGAGACTCAAAGGAAATCAGGCGGCTGGCAATAAACAAACGATTGGCGCAGACAAATGCAAGCGACGCTTCAGAAATTCCCCCCACAAACAAACAATGGCGCAGAGCGATACCCCTGTGCCATGTGCCAGAAACGCTGGTGCGAAAGAATTACTTCATCAAAACCAGCTTCTTCGTTTCGCTGAAGTTGCCGGCTTCTGATGTGTAGAAATAGATTCCGCTTAGGAGATGTGACGCAGCAGTTGAACGGATTAGGATAGTTCTGCCCCAAGGCAGAAGCACCTGGCAGTTCGGCTCATTTGTTCACGCATGCACATTTCTTTCAAAAAATTAAAGAGGGCTGAATCTTTCGCAGACTCAGCCCTCTTGTGAAGCTTGGTACGGTCAGCAGTTTACTTCAGCAACAGCATCTTCCGTGTTTCTAAGAAGCTGCCTGCTTTCAAGCGATAGAGATACAAGCCGCTTGCAACTGATTGACCTTGCGAATTCCGACCGTCCCACGTGGCAACGTAGGTACCCGGGCCTTGCTCACCCTTCACAAGTTCCGCTACCTTTTCGCCAACGAGGTTGTAGATGGTCAGCTCAACCTTTCCCCTGGCTGAAAGGTCATAGTTGATACTGGTGGTTGGGTTGAAGGGGTTCGGGAAGTTTGCATAAAGAGCAAACTTCGACGGTATTCCGGCATCCCGATCTTGTACACCCGTTGTACCTGTATACTTCAACTTAATCGACTTGTTGTTTGCCGGCTGACTCTCAACTGGATATCCAGAGCCATTGATGAAAGTCCAGAGGTCCGTTGAGCTCGCTTGAGCAGCAACGTATCCCGACAACTCCAAGCCGGTAGTTCCGACATCGAGATACTTAAACGTGATAGAGGTATCTGCCCTATCGAGAACAATCTGGAACGTGGTCGTCGTGTCACCGGCAGCGTTAAAGTTTCCAACGCGGTTCCACTGAACGATCAACTGCGTTCCGACTTGTTTATACCAGACTGTACCGTGGCCATCAGGCTCCAGCCAGAGATCGTTCCAGAAACCCGCGATCCAATTACGGGGAGCTGTGCTTGTTGGAATAGAAAAATTCGCAAAACTGCCGGTACGCGTCGAATTAGAATTTACCCAGACTGTATCGGTCGCCGTGCCTGTAAGGCCTAAAGCACCGTTCGCACTCACCCAGGCATATTGCATGGTATCCCGTCCAAAGAAATTGAAATTACCGCCGATAGCAACAGGACCTGCAGTGCCATCGTCATTAACCCCGGTGCCTTGGAATGCACTGCCCGGAAGCTCCGTTGCAGCTGGATCCCCAGCGATGTTAGTAAAGCTAAATGCCGGAGTCGAATAGACGTAATTCGCTCGATTGAAATCAACGACGCGATACGTTTTTGCGCCTAAGGTCGTCGTATAAGCATGAATATCAGTAACATCCGCATAATACGTTACCGTAGATCCCAGAGCTTGACCCGGGATATCCGCCGACCACCCAAGGCTGCTCACAGTCATCGGAATCGCCGTGTATGACCCTGCATCAACTTTGTAGTACAGGTTGGCAGACGCCACGCCGGTATCAGCAGGAGCTGCGATATTGCAATCATACGCCGTGAGCCGGACCGTTTGCGGACCTGTGGAAATCGTATGGTTTATCGTGGTAAACGACTCCACTGTCGGCGGAACATCGCCTGTCACGGTAATAGTGAACCAGATGAACATGTCGAACTCACGCGACCACCATCCGGGCTGCGCAGTAGCCGTTCGTCCAAAATAGTAGTACTTCAAGAACCTGAACGGAGGTTCAGGTGCACTCGCACGAAATACAGCGTTTGACGCCGTAGTACTACCCACGAACGCCGACTTCTGTATTGAGATAATAATAGTATCACCAGCGGTCACCGTAGGCTCATAGCCGAGCGCGATCGTATTAATATTTTGGGTCGTCGAACCGTTCGGCCAGGTGATCGGGAATCCACCGATTTCTCCTCCCCACAAATTTTCGCCGATCGGATTCACTGTCCCCACAGCACCGGGAACATAGGCCCCTGTCGCATCGTCGGGCCATGGCGTGTTCCCCACGTGTCCGGGTTGCTCGACATCCGGGTCGTTAGAGTTCGGGAAATACCCCCAATACGTCGCGGCAGTATTACCTGAATTTCGGATCGTACTTTTGGAGATACGCAGCGTTGCATCCAAGTTCGTGAACGTATTTGCATTCGGCTTCCAATGTACGGCTGAAATATTTCCAGAAAACGGCACGACATAGATCATCGCCGAAACGTCTCCGGCAGCGTACGCGAAATTGGTGGTGTATCTAGCGGGATCGTACACATTTCCCGCTAGAAGCGATGATGGACAAACCCCCTGCACCGCATTAGGAGTTTCCTCTTTGCCGATCAGTCCCGCTTTTTTTGCGGCATCGTATTCCGTCTCCCCCTTCTTCACAGGGATGGCATCCCCGCTTGGGGTGATGATAATGCGCTCTTGCGCAAACAGCACAGAGGAAGCAAGAACGACAAGAAACAGCAGTTTCGAAATCCTCATAGCATTTCCCTCCTATGGTAATTGTGAATTGTGAGTTAATGTAGATGAGTTAGAGATAGGACTTTATACAACACACCGATACCGTCTTGAAGGTGATGTAGTATAATTGAAAATCGATCTATTATCAAGGAGATTATGAAAAATTATTAGTAAAAGGACACCCGTTTGCCCTTAGAAGCCAAGCTTGAGCGAAAAAGTATGGTTTGAAGAGAAGAATTTCACATCTCTGAAAGCATAATCAATCGCCAGGTCCAACCCTGAAAAAGCGTAGTGAAAACCCGCACCCAGTGTTGTGCCAAAGATGTACGAATCCTGAACGGACTCCTGAGACAGATTATATCCCCCGCGGATAAAGAACGTGTTGTCGTAGCCATATTCTAATCCAAATTTATACTCATCATCGGAAAAGTTGTTGTTCTGAAAGAGCGTAGAAAACGAGAAAGCATTTCTTTCCTCGAAGCTATAGCGGTACCCGACACCGAACTCAAAAACAGACGGTAATTCATCTGACGATGCTTGAATCTTATAGTTTGAAGCCGGGCGTCGGGTATCTTCGACTGAGGCTTCCCTCAGAAGCCCTGATCCGTCAAACTGCATCGGCGCCCCAAGGTTCTTCACGGCAACGCCGATACTTAAGCCCGCGACGTTTGCAAAACCACTGTATTGAATCCCCGCATCAAAGGCAACCCCGGTAGCACTGACACGATCGATGCGCTCACTGATCAGTTTTGTCGTAACGCCAACAGAGATTCGATCTGTTAACAACGTCGAGTAGGTTAAACCAATCGTCAGATATGCCGGTGAAAATGTTTGACCCGTTCCATCAGGCGCATCCTCCGTCGTTATTTCAATATCGCCGAAGGAAAGGGATTTAATAGACAAACCAACCGTACCAAATCCTGAGAAGCTCGAGGTTACTGCTGCATACTCAACACCTATATCGTCGATGTACGTCATATGCGAGAAGAGAGCTTCGGTTCCAAAACTTGTCCTCGCCACACCTGCAGGGTTCCAATATATCGCTTCGATGCCCGACGTTGTTGAGAGTGAGGACCCCCCCAGTGCGATTTCTCTGCTTCCTACCGGAATGAGTAATTCAGGAGCTGCAGGCGTCCCTACCTTATCTCCTCGACCAGCGTACGCCGTAGCACCAACGAAAGCCAACAACACACTCAAAGCGACGATGAAGAGTTTTTCTTGCTTACGATTCATTGTATTTCTCTCCTTCCTATTGTATTTCCACTTCCTAATGAACGTAGTACTCTCGGTGACCGTTCACGCAATAGTTCCTAGTAGTTTCTGAGAAATTGTTGCTCTTGAATTATCGCTATCTTCAACGTCTTTGTTGTCCCGATATCCGGCATATCGATGTATGCGATATAGATACCGCTTGCAACAGGTAATCCGTTTTCATTCCGGAGGTTCCACCGCAAGAACTGATTCGTATTCGCCGGATCGTCCTTTCGGAGGGTGCGCACCAAAATTCCGGCGAGGTTGAAAATGCGAATTATGGCTTGGTCGGGGAGGTGACTGAACGTAACAAACCGGTTGACACGATCCGTCTCAGCCCGGTTCAAACCGTAGTAAGGATTTGGAAATACTTTGATGTCCTGAACATCCTGCCTCGCCAGACCAACATTGCCAACCGATATGAGATTTGGTGTAAATTGTTTCACGTCACCACTGGCGATTGCGAGGAATTTGTTGAATCGAATGACCGTCCCCACCGCAGGTGGGAGGGTATCCCCCGCCGTTAAATTAGCGATGAAGGCGTGCCATACAGCGGAATTTGGATTCGTCTGGCTCAATGCCGCATTTATCACGAGGTTACCAGTATGACCGGGACGAACGTCGCCCACTTCCTGCGAGTCGTTCACCGCGGGGTAAGGAGCGGAGGCAATGATGATCGGCTCAAATACTCGGTAGAGAGTGCCGAATTGTGCAAGCCCTGTCCGCGTCATGTTCCACCTTGTCGGCGTACTATTTGAATCCTTAAATGCGGCGACTACCTTCTTAGCAGTGTCTGAGGGAGTCCTGCCTACATCCCATACTGAGAAGGGGACACGAACTGCCCTGGCAGCTCCACCACCTATCCTCAGAGCAAAGCTCCCGATACCGTCGAACCGGATCTCGTACTTGCGATTAGCGTTGCTGCCAAGACCACAAACTCCGTTTAACGTTGAATCCAGACTGAGAACGGTAAACGGACCGCTCGTGATGTCTGTGTAGAGAACATTCTTGCCGCTTCCGTCCGTTACAGTTTTGAGGCCACTTCTGGGGCCAGCCACGTGCAGCAAAAACCCCGCCTCAGAAACCCTGTGCTCTACTGTACCATCATCCAGCAGCGTCTGATACACCGCTTTTCCTGTAATCGCATTCTTCACATTCCAACTAAACCCGGTTAACGTTGCTGACGACGTATCAAA
>DASRUE010000125.1:0-9804 GCA_035687895.1 Bacteroidota bacterium
CCGCTTGTGCCAACGAAGAGAGACATGTGGAATCCTTCTGCAGTTCACGAGAATATAGGGGAATCGTTCAACAGGAGCAACTGAGGACGCGACTCTCAATTGACACTAAACGAGATTAGTGGTAACGTTAGACACGATACTTCAGCAACAACTTCCCGGTTCTTTTCACGTATGGCCCGAACGTCTCAGGTTGCACAAGTCGGCAAGCGCAAGATCGAACTCTCCAATCTATCGAAGGTCCTCTATCCTGAAGACCACATTCTGAAGGCCGAGCTCATTGAGTACTATCTCAAAGTCGCCCCGACGATCCTTGCCTATGTCAAGGGGCGGCCTCTCTCACTTGTCCGGTTCCCCGATGGGATTACCGGGGAGAAGTTCTTCCAGAAGAACCGGCCTGAATGGGCTCCCGAATGGGTCGAGCATGTCAAGCTTGGAGGAGAGGAGAAGGAAGGGAAGATCGACTATGTCCTTGCCACAGAGGAAGCCACCCTCGTCTGGCTGGCCAACCTTGCTTGCATCGAGCTGCATCAAATGCATTGCCGTTCGCCTCGATATGAAAATCCGGACTACATGGTGTTCGACTTCGACCCGCCGGAGAACTTCAAGTTCCCGAATGTTGCGGAGCTTGCTCTGGAGTTCAAAGAACACCTGGAAAGTTTCGGGTACCATCCATTTGTAAAGACAACCGGCCGTAAAGGACTCCACGTTGTTGCTCCCGTGGAACCTAAATGGACGTTCAACAAAGTGTTTGAAGCCGCAAAGGCGGTTGCAACGCCATTCGTTGAGTCACACGGAACCACGAGCACACTTCACATCAAGAAGGAGCATCGCAAGGGGAGAGTCCTTGTCGATATTTATCGGAACAGAACATATCAGACCATCGTTGCGGCGTATAGCGTGCGTGGCCTGCCCGGTGCGACTGTTTCAATGCCCCTCTCATGGGAACACCTCGAGAAAATCACCAGCCCGGCAGAGTTCACCATCAAGACGGTTCCCGATCTTGTGGTAGGTGAAGGTGATGCCTGGGAGGGAATCGGTGCATACGCAGCACCTCTTCACACGGAACGAAAAGCAGAAAAGCGGGTGAAGGCGCTCAGGCCCTCCGGAAAGCACAAGACACCTGAAACGCTTAAGAAGTACGAAGAGAAGCGAAGCTTTGAGAAAACTCCCGAACCGCCGCCTTCAGTGGCTCTCGGGGAAGGCAATGCGTTTGTGGTGCATCGACATCACGCAACTCGTCTGCACTACGATTTGCGGTTGGAACAGGATGGGACGCTGAAGTCATGGGCAGTTCCGAAAGGGTTGCCACCTCGCCCCGGTATCATCCGTCTTGCAGTTGCAACAGAAGATCATCCGCTGGAGTACCTGAACTTTGAAGGGACAATCCCCAAGGGACAATATGGGGGCGGCGATATGTGGATCTACGCCCGCGGAAAATACGCGATCACGAAAGAGAAGAAAGATGGATTCTACTTTCGATTGCAGGGTAAAGAGCTGAACGCCGAGTACAGCACACACCGGACAAAGGAAAAAGAATGGATCGTGCAACGTGTTGACAAACCACAGATCGACTACTTGCGTGACAAGATTGAGCCAATGCTAGCCGACTCGCGGGAAAAACCCCCGGAGTCGGATAATTTTCTGTACGAGGTGAAGTGGGATGGGATTCGGGCGTTGATATCTCTTGATGAAGGGGAGCTTCGCATACGCAGTCGCAACCAGCATGACATCACGGCAAAGTTTCCGGAGTTAATGATCCCAGAGGAGGCCTTCCGTGCCTCATCGGTGCTGTTCGATGCAGAGATTGTGTGCCTCGATGAAGGGGGCAAGCCGGTGTTCAAGCATGTCATACATCGCTTGCAGCAGACAACGGACGGGTCCATTGAGAGGGCGAGGGCGAAGTATCCGGTGGTGTGCTATGTGTTTGATTGCCTTTATCTTGATGGCAGACCGATTGTAAACGAGCCCCTCGTGCGTCGCAGGGCGTGGCTCAAGGACGCCATCAAACGAGGTACGCCCTACCGGGTGAGCGAGACAGTGGATGATGGGGGAGAGCTGTTTAAGGCCGCTGCTGCGATGGGACTCGAAGGGATCATCGCCAAGGAAAAAACCAGCACGTACCAACCTGGAAAGCGGAGCGCACAGTGGCTGAAGATCAAAACGCGGCAGACAGTCGATTGCGTCATCGTCGGCTACACGAAGGGAAAGGGAGACAGAGAGACACTGTTTGGCGCTCTGCAGATTGCCGTGGTTGAGGATGGCAATCTTAAGTACGTCGGCAAAGTCGGGACCGGCTTCGATGCGAAACTGATGAAGGAGATTTTCTCTAACCTCAAGAAGCAAAAGCAAGTGAAGCGGCCGATCAAAGAGAAGCCGCTCGATGAATCCAGCACAACCTGGATTGAGCCGAAGCTCGTCTGTGAGGTTCAGTATGCCTCACTGACCAAAGACAAGATGCTGCGGGAGCCGGTGTTTGTCCGGATGAGGCTGGACCTTTAGGAAATTACCGCAGGTACATAAAGATAGGGCGAAAGGTGCCAGGCACTCTGGACTTCGTCAGGGAATATTTGTAAATTTGCACGAGCCATGCTGAGGGATATTACCCGAAAGTAACTTGGGGCTTCATCCCCTTGATTCGCTTGACACGGTTTATTTGTGGTGTTCCTTCACATCTTTCGGAGGTAACGTATGAGAGCAATCTGGAAAGGTCACATCCGGTTTTCGCTGGTCACGATTCCTGTCCGCATTTACAATGCGGTGGATACGGATCAGAAGATCAGCTTCAACCAACTCCACAAGGATGACCATGGCCCTGTCGGGTACGACAAGCGCTGCAAGAAGTGCAACAAAGTGATTACCTCTGAAGACATCGTTAAGGGATATCCCTACGAGCCGGAGCACTACGTGATCGTCGAGAAGGAGGATCTGGAGAAGATCAGGCTGAAAAGCACCAAGATCATTGAGATCGAAGGATTCATCGATGCAAAAGAAGTGCATCCTACCTTATATGAGGCACCGTATTACGCCGGGCCCGATGGACCCGTTGCGGTGAAAGCGTTCTCGCTTCTTGCCGCTGGTTTGAAAGAAACCGGCAAGATGGGGATCGGGAAGGTGGTCTTGCGCGACAGGGAAGATGTGGTGATGATTGCACCCCAGGAGAATGGGATTGTCTTCTACAAGCTTCGGTCCCCCAAGGAAGTCAGAAACATAAGCGAGGTTCCGCAGCTCGATGGGAAGTCCATCGACAAGGGTCAGTTGAAACTGGCAAGAAACCTGATCGAGTCCATGACCACGTCCCTCAAGAAAATGGACCTGACCGACAAATATCACGATGCACTCCGGGAAATGATCGAGGCAAAGATAGAGGGGAAGGAAATCGTGACTGTGGAGGAGGAAGAGAAACCGGTGGTTGATATCATGACAGCCCTGAAGCAGAGCATCGAGCAGGCAAAATCGCACAAGAAGCCGATGGAGAAGGCAAAGGGCGAGAAGAAAAAGGTAGCAGTGACAAATGGGAAGACAGCCAAAACGAAGAAGGTCAAAGTTGCTTAGCATCAACGAGCAGAACCACGACAACATCAGGCAAGGGGCAGCAATTCCCCGGGTCCCGAACCCAGGCTCACATGAGGCGACATGGGCAAGGTCCTAGAATTCTCACCTAAACCTCCTTCAAAGTTTGGGTTTGAGCGCGTACGTAAGCGGAAAAAGGGAGCCGAGAAACCAGGTCAGATGAATCTGTTTGGGTCCCCGGTCGGACATATCCTCCGCATGCCAACGAACGCCGGGCCTTTTGAGGAGGCTCTGGTGCTGGATGAGCGCAATGACCGTCGCGCCGAGGAGGCATATCTGCGTGCAATCTCGGAAGGCGACAGTGTGGCGGATGCCTACTGCAATTTGGGGATCCTTGAATCGAAAGCAGGGAGGGTTGCGAAGGCGTTCGATTCGTTCACCAGATCGCTCGAGCATGACCCGCGACATTTTGAATCGCACTTCAATCTCGGAAACCTATACTTTGACGCCGGCGATTTGCGTCTCGCCAGAATGCATTACGAAATGGCCGTGGAAGTGGATCCCACATTCGCCAATCTTCACTTCAACCTCGGTTTGGTGCACGCACTCAACCAGGACTACCCCGAAGCTGTTGCAACTTTCACCAGGTACAAAGAACTTGCCCCGTCCAGAGAAGGAGTGAAGGCAGACGAACTGCTTGATGGTCTGAAGCGCTCACTCTCCTCCCGATCTTGAATCACTTCCTTTCAATTCAATGTTCGCTTGACAATCGCGGACATGGATGGTACATTGCGTTCATCCTATCCACTGTTAGGTCATTCATTGCACCCAGAACCGTGTCTCTAGTGTTCCGTTTCCTCGTTCCCCTCATGCTCTTAACCGTCGTGCGTGCGGAGAGCGATCCTCAAGATCATTGGAGAGTACTCCCCAAACCTACGACACAGAACCTGAACAAAACATTTTTTCTCGACAGTCTCAAAGGGTGGGTTGTGGGGAATAAGGGAACCATTCGCAAGACGACCAATGGCGGCGCGTCCTGGCAGTTCCAGAATGCGGGTATTACCAACAATCTTCATGAAGTCTTCATGCTCAACGATCAGTTCGGATGGGCCCTCGGGTTGGAGTTTTTTTCCGATACCGCTTCATGGTATGGGACGTACATTCTCAAAACAACGAATGGCGGCATCTCGTGGCAACCACAACAGTATCCCACCAATGATTTCTTCTATTCGCTCGTCTACCTGGACAGCCTCACGGGCTGGATGGGTGGAGAGTATGGGGTTCTCGTCGGTACGACGAATGGGGGAGCAACCTGGTTTCCAGCCGAGATTGATTCTTCGATCTACTCGCGCTGGGCAATCCGGAGGCTGAAATTCTTCTCACGCCAATACGGGATTGGTGTCGGTGGACGGATCGATCTAACGGGTGTGGTGTGGCAAACGACGAACGGCGGTCAACGATGGACAGCCGTAGGAGCAGGGCTGGAGCCCTTGCATGGTATTCATTCTGTTGACTCTACGCGCGTGATCACTGTAGGAGGAGATTACGACTATGGGTCGGGTCTGGTGGAAACCACGGACGGGGGATCGACCTGGGAATATCGCTACCTTGGCATTTGGGGTGAGGCGCGAGCGCTCTCATTCCGGACAGCGTACGAAGGCTGGGCGCCGCTCGGGTTTGCCGGAACATTTATGGTTACATTAGATACCGGTCGCACCTGGACGGATTTCTTCACTCCTGATACGAGTGCTCTCTACGATCTAATGTTTACAGACTCGCTCACGGGGTATGCCGTAGGGCAATCAGGCACAATCCTGAAATACGACCCCTCCGTGGTTGGCGTCCGCGAAAGTGCTCCGTTTGTCCCAACCAGCACCCTGCTGATGCAAAACTATCCCAACCCCTTCAATCCGTTGACAATCATCAATTACCAATTGTCAATGGACAATGATGTTACACTCAAGATCTACGATCTGCTCGGCAGGGAAGTTGCCACACTCGTTGAACAGAATGTGCAGGCCGGTGTGCATCAAGCCCAATGGGATGGGACAGACGAGGCAGGAAATCTCGTTGGCAGTGGACTGTACTTCTATCGACTTGAAGCGCGACCTGTCAACGGTGGCCCGCCACAGATGGTTGTGAGAAAGATGATGCTCCTCCGATAGTTTAGCGGAGAAGCAGCATAGAACGTGCGACGGTCTTATCGCCCGCCGAAAGTCTGTAGAGATATATCCCACTCGACAATCCCGTTGCATTGAACTCCACGCGATGTCTGCCGGCCGCGTGGCCTCCATTCGCCAGCAGCGCTACTTCTTTTCCTGTGATGTCATGTACTGAAAGGCGCACAAATCCCGCCCGGGGTAGTTCATACTCAATCACGGTCGATGGATTAAATGGGTTTGGGTAGTTCTGGCGGAGAGTGAAGCTTGTTGGGAGTGGCTCTTCCTGAACGTCCGTCCCAAGCTCTGGAATGTCAATCGGGACAGTCCATACTTGATATATGCCCGATGAATTGTCCATCCACACCGGCCATAGCGTGTCACCCACCGATGTCAGCCCGATGTTGTCTCCCTGATACCCCGCACCAAGTCCAGAGATCGGTGCGGGCTTGAAGTTATGATCACTAATTTTGTAGTCCGCCCATGTGGTCCCGCCGTCAGTTGAACGTGAAAGGGTAACATACGCGGAGTCCGTGGTCGTTGCCCGGTCGTCGTAGTAAATGACATTGACTCCGCCGCCATCATCCACGTGAATGGCAGGGAAATACTGGATCTTCCCGTTGTTCACGGCATCTTGGTTCACTCGAATGCCCGACGACCAGGTTGTTCCGCCATCCGATGAACGGTTGAGTATGATATCAGGGTCTGTGCCGGCAGGTGTAAGGTTTCTCTGGGTGGTGGTTATGTATATCCATCCATTTCTTAGTCCCCCACTCTTGTCGACGTCAATCCTCGGCAGACCATCGGCACGAATGTTCCCCTTTTGCGCCAGCATTCCCTTAATACCGTTCATATCAAAGGCATTTTCACGAACGAACCAACTTGTGCCTCCGTTTGTCGAGGACGCAAATCCGACGAAATCTTCTGTGAATGGTGAAATGCTGATGGCTCTCGCCCAGCAGACGTTCACCATACCATTCAGTCCCATTGCGATCTCACCTCCCGCGCCAAGTTGCGAGGCTGCGGGTGCATTTACTTGCGTAATGGATGCCCAGGTGTTTCCGCCGTCGTTGGTGTAGGAGAAGACAGCCGGGTACGGCGGCGAAAAACGGATCCAAACTGCATACGACCTGCCATAAAATCCGCTCGTCGGGTTTCCATCTGAGGCCAATGTTGCACGGTATTGATCGTCTATGGCCACTGTTCTCTGCCCGGACCAGGTGAGTCCATTGTCTGTCGAAAAATGGGAGTAAAGACCGGGAGTGGTGCCCAGGCGAATCAACAGGAACCTCCCATCCTTGTCAATGGCAATACCCGGATCCCCGCTATGGAAGGTAATGGGGTTACCTTTGCAGGTGTCGCTCCCGAACCAGCTCGCCCCACGGTTTGTGGTGACATATACTCCTTCGCTGACGAAGCCCGTGGCGAGATTAATGGTGTTTGCACTCGCAAACAAGATATCGGGGTTGGAGGGATGTCGCGTGATGAATGTTTCTGTTTGTGTAATGTTGCTCGGATAGATCCGGTAATTCGATCCGATCCGGATGATCGTGCTTCGCATCTTCTCGTCAGCATGATCTGTGGGGGCGCTTCCTTGCAAGAAGAGACCTCCAATAGAAAGGAGAATCTGTGTGGCAATGAGGAAGAGTCTGTTGTAGTTCATGAGCTTCTCACATGGATGTTGTCAGCAAATGCAGGCTGCGAGGGTAAGAAACTGTTCCCATCGCAGCCTGCCTCATGTCGCCAGCCGCAATTCTGATCTGCGGCAGACTGGCAACGACGGTGCATTCCATTACAAAGTGTCGTTAGAGAGTCAGACCGAGGCTGATTCCTCCATAGAAGTTCCTCGGCTCTCCAGCTTCATAAAACTGCCTCGACGCAGAGTTGATGTTCACGAAAGCGGCGTAGGTCAGATCGGTGATGTTGTTTACCCCGCCGGAGATCAGGATGTTCAAGTGCTCGACAGAAACGTCAATACCGAGCGTCGCGTTCAGGATCTGGTAGCCGTCAGTTTTCTCTGAGTTCCGATCATCCGTGTACATCCCGCTCACGTTCAGGTAGTTTGCCTTGACAAAGCCGGTGACATACTCGAAGACAGGGTGCTCGTATGAGAGCGTCAGTGAAAGATTGTGTTTGGGGATACTGGGGACGATGTTGTCGCTAAAGTCCCTGTCAACGGTGACAATGTTGAACGCAGAATCAAGCTCTATCGTGCGCGCGGTGTACGAGTCATACGAAAAGTCGGACAGTGTGTAGGCTGAGCGAAACTTCAACCCCCTCACCACTTCGACATTGGCGCCGATCTCGATTCCCGTCCTGTTTGTCTTTGCCGAGTTCCTGAAAAACTCTCCCCCGAACACCTCGAAGGGGACGATTTCATCTTCAATCCTGCTGTTGAAGAAAGTTGTCTCAAAGTAGAGACTTCGGAATACATTATCATCAGGGTATTGCAGGTTCCCTTTTATGCCGATCTCAACGTTCCTCGACTTCTGAGGCCGGAGATCAGGATTCAAGAGAGGGTTTGGGTTCGACGAGGTAGGGTAATTGTCCAGTTCATTTCCTGCGGGAGTATCGTAGCTAAGGCCGTACGAGGTGTATGCTGCAACCGTGGGTGTAATCTTGTAGCTTAGCGCAATCTTTGGTGTGAATGCCTCGAACCGCCGCGTGGCACTCTTGACTTCAAGCAGTTGGTTCCTCGTATCAAATACCACCTTGTCGTACCGACCGGTGAACAGGAGGTCAAGATGCTGGTCGATCAAGTTGAGTGAGTGTTGGAAGTAACCTCCTACATTCCCGATGATCTCGTCAGTGAGTGAACCGAGGTTGTCTCCTTTCTTGCCGTTGATATTATCGTATTCCTCAATGGGGCCTGCCTGGTAGAGCACGTCTCCTCCGATGGAGAATTCGTAACTGAGTCCAAACAATCGAGTGTTGAGAACATAGCGAGCAGAAGCTCCGATGCCTGTCCTGTTCATCACGCGATAGGTTGCTGCAGTTCTCTCAAAATACTTGATCGTCCCATAGCTTGTTAGTTCCAGTTGATGGTGCTTCTCTTCGTCCAAGTAGGTGTTGTACTGCAGTCCGAGGCGACCTTTCTTAGTGATCCGTTTGGTATCGCGTGAAATATCCCGGGGATTGGCCTGAAACGGGTCCATATCAAACTGCGCCTTCGTCAGTGATCCTGGAAGTCGGATCAATCCATCCACGTAGTACCCATAGATCTTCAGGCTTGAGTTATCCCCCGGCGTCGTTTCCAGGACAGTATTGAGAATGTGCCAGTAATCCTCGCTGTGAGGTCGGTATCCTTTCGCGTTGTGGTAGCTGTACGTGGTGAGGAAACCGTAGTTCTCCGTTCTGACCCCGGTCTTGAACCCGTTGCTCCGGAGGTCGAAAGAGCCGAACTCGTTGAAGTTGACGGCGAATGACCTCGTGAAGTTGATGTCGTTGATGAAGTTGATGACTCCTCCCGGTGCGTTGGTATAGAGAGAAGAGGAATTTCCTTTGACGATTTCGATCTTGCCAACGGATTGAAAGTCAATAGCTTCGATCCTCGTCTGACCGTCCGGTTCTGATTCAGGGATCCCATCGAGAAGAATCCTAACTCCGCGAATCCCTGTGTTGGAACGTGAGCCGAAGCCTCTAATGGAAATCCGAACGTCATGGTTACCATATCGCGATTGCATAAAGAGTCCCGGAACACTTCCAAGCACGTCGCTGACCGAAACCTTTCGGTCGAACTTATATTGTGTCTGGTCGATCCTTTCAATCGAGTAAGGGACATCAATGATGCGTTTGGAGGTCCGTGTTCCGGTCGTGACGACTTCATCGATCTCATATGTCTTCAGTGAATCCTGATCCTTCGACACATCGCCCTGGGCGTACACTACCGACATGAGAGTGGCAACCCAGAGGCACCCTACGAATAGATATGACAGTTGTAACATAGCCATTATCTGCATTTGATGGATGAGGAATTGTTAAGAGAACGGTAATGACACGAAGAAACGGGTCCTACAATCAAAAGAAATGAACTAGGGGCACACTGCCCTGCAATGCGCCGGGAATGGCCGTTCCTTGTTGGGCAGAAAGCGCCCGCGGTGTGCTACGCTATACGAGGTGGGGGTGTTAGGACATC
>DASRUE010000126.1:0-7160 GCA_035687895.1 Bacteroidota bacterium
GTATAGATTCCCTGGTGCTGCGGCTCGTTGCTATAACGTCGCTTCATTATGGGAGCGTCCCCATACTGTTCGCGACTGAGGTACGATGTCAGCCGGGCCAGATTGCTGGGGTCGTTCTCATTCATCGGCGGATTGGCGTTCGAACGAATCAGCACGGTGGTATACGTGGTATAACCAACAAAGATCAGGACAATGGAGAGGAGAGCGATGTGGAGCATCTTCTTTTTCTCCACATACGCATAGTACACGCCGAACACCGACGCCCCAATGAGGATCCACGGGATCCAGGAGATAATATCGCTCTTGCTTCCCCTGAACTCGCCATCCATCATACCGGGAATCCACTTGACAATGCCGGGATATACCACGCCAAACACCACCACCGAGATGATGCCCAGCTTGATGAAACCGTTCGGCGAGAACTCATACTTCCTGAAGTAAATGATCATCAGGACCGGGAAGATAGTAAGGAGAGCAAGCAGGTGAACACCAAGGGAGAGTCCGATCAGGTACGCGATGAACAGTATGTACTTCTCGTTTCCTTCCCTGTCAGCATGGTCAAGCCATCGCATGACCAGCCACATGATGGCAGTCAGGAAGAGCATGCTGACACCGTACACTTCTGCCTCAATCGAGTTTGCCCAGTACGTTGTACTGAATCCCAGTGAGAGCGCCCCGATGATCGCAGCTCCGTACACCGTTACTTTGTCCAAGGCTGTTGCCGGCACGCCACGGAAGTTGGTGATTACGCGAACAATGACGAGGTAGAGGAACATGATGCCCATTGCGCTGCAGAGTGCGGAGAACGCGTGTGCACGAACTGCGTGGTCGGCCGCGAATGGAATCATCATGGCAATTCTGGTGACAAGCAGGAAAAGAGGCGAGCCGGGGGGATGCGGAACCTGCAGCATGTGGGCGGCAGCGATGAACTCTCCAACATCCCAGAAGACCACGGTTGGCGAAATTGTGAGCGCGTACGTGATCATGCTAACGAAGAATACAACAACGGCGACGGCGCGGTTTAGGAAGGTATGCGTCATGAAGCCCTCATCTGGTCGGAGACATGCTCGGCAGGATGTCTGCAGGAACCAAAAGCACGGTCGAGCGTGAATTCAAATCGACTGAATATACCGGAAAAAAGGGTGAGTTTCAAGGAAATGGTCAGGCAATCAGCCGTTCCGCAATCTCATCACAGAGGAGGAATCCCTTCGATGTAAGGCGAAGCGTTTCGCTTTGCAAAGTGGCGTCGTTTTCACGGAGGAGATCCTCGATCAACGCGTGCCGCGTCCTGAGCAAAGAAATGCCAAAGTCCGATTCGAATCTTCTGACATTCAAACCATCACTCCGGAGTCCGAGGAAAATCCGCTCCGTCATCAACTCGTTGACGCCGACCTGCTCTTCCGAGATGAGCGGCAACTGACCTGAGGTAAGACGCTCGATATAATGCGAGAGGCTCGCGATGTTCCACCAGCGACGGCCCACAGGCTCATCCGCGCATTTCCAGAATGAGTGCGCGGAGGGTCCAAACCCCAAGTAGCTCTGATGATTCCAGTAATTGTAGTTGTGCCGGGACCGGAAACCAGGACGGGCATAGTTGGAGACTTCGTAGTGCTCGTAGCAATGACCCTCCATGAGCGACATTGTCCGCTCATATAACTCAGCTTCGACTTCCAGGGGGTTGGGCGAGACCGTTCGCGAACTCACCATACGAGCAAGCGGCGTGTGGTCTTCCACAATCAGACTGTATGCAGAGATATGTTCAGGGTTCAACTCGATTGCGCGGGTGAGAGTGGCCTCCCACTGTTCCGCCGTCTGACCAGGAAGAGAGAAGATGAGATCGAGACTGAGGTTCGTGAAGCCTGCTTTGCGAGCAGCATCTACACACTCCACTGCCTCCTTCCCCGTGTGGATCCGGCTGAGAAACTGCAGCTCCTTTTCATTGAACGACTGAATGCCAATGCTGAGCCTGTTCACTCCAAGCGAACGGTAGGCAGCAAGCTTCTCAGGAGTGACGGTTCCCGGATTGGTCTCCACCGTGATCTCGGCATCGGACGCGATGGCAAAGGTGCGATGGAGACGGGAAAGAATACTTTCCAATTGTGCTGGTGTCAGGAGCGAAGGTGTGCCGCCGCCTAAGAACACTGTCTCGAAAACCACGCCATCGCCATATGAGGCGTATGTATCGATTTCACGATGCAGGGCGGCAAGGAAGGGGTCCATCGGCGACATGGTTTCGATGGAATAGAAATCACAGTAGATGCACTTCCGTTCGCAGAATGGTATGTGAAGATATAGTGATGGCATGTCTATCGCACCATTGTCCCTATGCGATCCCACCTGGCATTGACCACCCGATCCAGGAATCCATCCTTGTCGGCGGATTCATCCCACGACCAGTAGACGAGCATTGCCTTGCCGATGATGAGATCTTCAGGGACGAACCCCCAGAACCTGCTATCGAGGCTGTTGTCGCGGTTATCCCCCATCATGAAGTAGTAATCCTTTTCCACACGATACGTAGTTGCCTCCATCCCATCCACAAAGACCATCCCCCCTCCGATGACACGAACGGTATGACCCTCGTGTCGGATAAGGTTCCAATACTCAGTGATGGTTGACGATCCGAGTGTCAGCACATCCCCTCTCTTCGGGATCACCAGCGGAGCGAAGTTATCCTCATTAGAAGCAGCACCTTTCGGAAAGATCCGGTAGTCCCGGAATTCCCTGGGGAGCACCTGCGCCCGGTCGATTCGGGCACTCGACGGCAGAGGAAGCATCCTGCCGTTGATGTAGACTTGCTTGTTCACAATCTTCATGGTGTCGCCGGGCGTAGCCACGCATCGCTTAACGTAGTTAATCACTTCCTGTGGACGTTCCACTTCGTACCCGCCAGGAAATTCAAACACCACCACCTCCCCGGGACGTGGTTTGGAAAATGCGGGAAAGGTAAAGTAAGGGAGAGAAATGTCGGTAAAGGGAACGTAACGGGGAGTTTTCGCTCCATAAATGAATTTGTTGACGAGAAGAAAGTCTCCCGCGAGAAGTGTATTTTCCATGGAGCCCGTGGGGATGCGATACGCCTCCACGATGAAGAACTTCAGGAAGAGTGCGGCAAGCATCGTCAAGGCGACGGTCTCGGCATATTCTCTGAGGCGGTGCTTTCTTCGTCCGCTTGCCTTCTCTTCCTCCCCAATAGCGGTCGGAACAATGGCCGGTACCTGCGCTTCTTCCATGGAGTCCACGCTCACTTGATCAATGAACCGATGCGGCCCGGACGGATGGAGCCGAGCTTTGCGAAAATGTTAAATATGGGTGTGTCAGGATTCCATGACCAATACACAATCATCGGTGTGCCGACGACGTTTTCTTCCGGAATAAATCCCCAGAACCGTCCGTCGAGACTGTTATCCCTGTTGTCTCCCATTCCAAAAAGATAGTTGTGTTCTACAGTGTACGACGTTGCCGGAACTCCATCGATAAGAACATGCCCGCTCTTGTTGGTCTGAATGGTGTGCCCCTCGCGTCGGATGAAGGTCTCCCACTGCATAACGTTGGTGTAGACAAGAGGAATGACGGCACCCTTACTTGGAATAACCACCGGGCCCCAGTTGTCTTCATTGTATGGGGCTCCCTTCGGGAAGATCCGCGGGTCGGTCACGCCCGGGGGAGTCATGTTGTAAGAGTTAAATTTCATGTTGCGGGGTATCGGAGCTGGCCGGCCATTCACGTACACCACCCGGTTGACGATCTGCACGGTATCGCCGTGAAGACCGATGGCACGCTTGAGATAGAAGAGGAATTCTTCAGGGTTCACCTCGTCGCGCTGACCCGGAAACTCAAACACGATCACATCGCCGTGTTTAACATCCTGGAACGCCGGAACGCGAAACCAGGGAATTCGGATGTTCGTGAAGGGAATTGTCCGCGGCGTCGTACCCCCATACATGAACTTATTTACAAAGAGAAAATCGCCAGCTATGATCTCGTTCTCCATGGAGCCCGTCGGCACTTCAAACGACGCAAGGACGAAACTATTCAGGAAAAAGAACGAGACCAGGACAAAAACCATGTCCTTGAAGAAATCCTTAACAGGCTCCTTCTTCTGTTCTTCCTGTTTTCCTGTCGATATTTTGCTCATGAGTACTCCTTGTTACGGTGCTGTTGGTTAATCGTCTTCCATGGAAAGGACGGCGAGAAATGCCTCCTGGGGAATCTCCACACGGCCCACCTGCTTCATACGCTTCTTACCCTCTTTCTGTTTCTCCAGCAGCTTGCGTTTCCGTGTGATATCGCCACCGTAGCATTTGGCAAGTACATTCTTCCGCATTGCCGAGATCGTCTCTCGTGACACGACCTTGCTGCCGATGGCTGCCTGGATCGCAACTTCAAACATCTGACGTGGAATCAGCTTTCTTAGTTTCGTGCAGAGCTTCTTTCCCCACTCGTGGGCCTTCTCACGATGAACAATGGTTGAGAATGCATCGACCGATTCACCATTCAGCAGAATATCCAACTTTACAAGGTCGGACTCGCGGAAGTCGAGAATCTCGTAATCAAACGAGGCATACCCCCGGCTTGTGGACTTGAGTTTGTCGTAGAAATCAAAAATGATTTCGGACAGAGGCATTTGATAGTGAATGTCTGCCCGTGTCGGGTCGAGGTATGTGGTGTTCTTGTAGACGCCGCGGCGCTCCATGCAGAGCTGCATGATATTGCCGACATACTCCGTTGGGACGATAATCTGCGCCTTGATGAACGGCTCCTCGACCTTCTCGATCTCTCCCAGCGGCGGCATGTAGGATGGGTTGTCCACCAGCACAACTTCTCCGTTCGTCTTCGTTACCCGATACTCGACGTTGGGGACCGTATTGATGATGTTCTGATTGTACTCCCGCTCAAGCCGCTCTTGCACGATCTCCATATGAAGAAGGCCAAGGAACCCGCAGCGGAACCCGAACCCCAACGCGGTGGATGTCTCCGGTTCGTACACAAGAGAAGAGTCGTTGAGTTTCAGCTTGTCAATAGACGCACGCAGGTCTTCGAAGTCGTCGGCATTCGTGGGGTAGACGCCGCTGAAGACCATCGGCTTTACTTCCTTATATCCCGGCCATGGTGCGTCGGCTGAATGGACAGCAGAAGTCACAGTATCCCCGACCTTCGTATCGTGCACGTCCTTGACGCCCGCAATCAGGTAACCCACGTTCCCTGCAGAGAGTTCTCCCGTCCTGCTCTTTTTCATTTCCAGCACTCCCACCTCTTCCGCTTCGAAGACTTTGTCGTTGTGGAAGAACTTCACTTTTTCCCGCTCCTTCAAGGTTCCATCAAAAACGCGAAGATACACAATCGAACCGCGATAGATATCGAAGACTGAATCAAAAATGAGGGCACGAAGTGGCGCATCCGGGTTTCCTTGGGGTGGTGTTATTCTCGTTACCACGGCTTCGAGGATTTCGTCAATGCCAAGGTTAGCCTTGGCGCTGGCAAGGATGATCTCCTCATCCTTGCAGCCGATGAGGTCTTTGATCTGGTGCTTTACGGTGTCGATCATTGCGCTGGGGAGATCAATCTTGTTGATGACCGGAATGATTTCCAACCCTGCATCGATAGCAAGATAGAGGTTGCTGATCGTCTGCGCTTCCACACCTTGGGACGCATCTACCACGAGGATAGCACCTTCACAGGCGGCGAGTGACCGGGAGACCTCGTACGAAAAGTCCACATGCCCGGGTGTGTCTATCAGGTTGAGTGTGTAGTCTCCTCCGTCCTTCGCCTTGTACTTCATTTGAATGGCGTGCAACTTGATGGTAATGCCACGCTCCTGCTCCAGATCCATGTCGTCCAGAACCTGATTGAATTTCATCTCACGGGCTGTGATGGTGCCTGTTCGCTCCAGCAAACGGTCAGCAAGGGTGGACTTGCCGTGGTCGATGTGGGCAATAATGCAGAAGTTACGGATTGCCTTCATGAATGGGTGCTGCTTACCTTCGTTGCTGACTCCATGAACATAAAATCCGTCGCCAGTTGGTCGGGACGGACTTCGCATGTACGCTGGGGAAAAATCACGGCTCAATATATGCTATTCGGTGGAGAGTTGCAACGAAACCGGCGGGGGACTCACTGCGGCAATGATCAGAACATCTGGCCGAAATTGAAGTAGACGCCTGTGTGTTCCGCCCCAAGGCCGACATCCAATCTGACGACGAAAGTCTCCATGCGAAACCGAAAGCCGGCAACCAGATTGGAGGCCCAGCCTTTTGCGTCGACCTCTGAGATCCGATGCCAGACCTTCCCGGCATCCACCCCCACGACACCTCCCAGACGCCAATACACCGGGAAGCGGACCTCCATGTTTACAACCGCGCTGATGCGATCGAGGTAGCGATCTTGCGGCGAGCCGCGTAACGTGTTGTTGCCGCCAATTGGAAGGAGAACGTGAATGGGAATATCACCTCTCATGATTGCCTGCATTCTCTCCCGTAATGCAACAATCGCGTTGGGATGAAGCAAAGGGAAATACCATTGGGCCGATTTGCCGAGGCTGGCAAATGCTCGTGAACCCGGCGCCAGCTCCGTCTCGGCTTGAAGTACGATTCCCTTTGTGGGATTGACGAAGCTGTTGCGCGTGTCAAAGCGAATGTTTGCATACACTGAGAGGTACTGCGTCCGTGACGAGCTGGTGAGGGTCGGAAAACGACTGTCAGGTTCAAAGTTGAAATTATTGATTGCCTTGAAGCGCAGCCCTGCCTGACCTATGAGTGTTCGGAGGAACGCGCTGCTGAATGCCGTGCTGAGCTCGACCGATTCCTTCGTGTAGTATTCCCGATCGGCAAACGCCGATGAGTTGCCGAGGCCGAAAAAGTTGTTCCTGATCCATTTATCATAATCGACTGTGATGTCAAGAGCGAGAGGATAGACCGTTCCCTGCCGACGCGCAAAATCGGGAAGGGCACACACAATCCGGTACCATCGTTCCCCTTTTGTACTGTTGAACAGGACAATATCAATGGACTCATTGGAGGCAAGATGGTTGAAACCGAACAGCTTGACCCCGTAACCAAGTCCAACGTCGGTATCGTAAGAGAGAATGGGAAAGAATTCAACGGATGATGGCACCGGGTACTCCGCAGCAGAGGAGTCCGTCTCTTGTGCAACCGCTGCCG
>DASRUE010000127.1:0-8440 GCA_035687895.1 Bacteroidota bacterium
ATGACTGCAGAACACTTCCACTTTACTCCGGAGGAAATCAGGGTTATGGCTGGAACGCTTGTCACCGTGCGTGTCACAGCGATCGATGGAACTCACGGGTTCAAGCTCGGTGCATTCGGCATCGATGAGACAATTGAGGAAGGCCAAACAAAGGTCGTGGAATTCTATGCGGGGATGAAAGGGGAGTATTCGTTCAAGTGTTCCCACTTCTGTGGCATCGGACATCTTGGAATGAATGGGAAGTTGGTTGTCGAATGAAAGTAAGATGAACACCCAGGCTCATGCTGTGTCTGCCCAAACCGATGCCGCGCTCTTGAAGCAGGTTGCAGGGAGGGATGCATCTGCACTTGGCGGTCTCTACGACCGTTACTCCCCGATTCTCTACACCATTCTTTTCGACATTATCAGGGACCAAAGCGAGGCGGAGGTGCTGTTGGAGGGAGTGTTCCTGCAAGCATGGGAAAAGGCGAACAGCTTCACAGAGACGGCGTCTCCACCGCTGGTGTGGTTGTCCCGCATTGCAAGGGATCTCGGTATCGAACGACGATCTGTTTTCTCAGGAGATACCTCAAGGAACGAGGACAAGGTTGCGCTTGAACCACGAAGCGCAATTGGAAGTGCTGGGCTCGCCACGACGATGTCTCCATATCATCAAGAGGTCACCGAGGCGTTGGCTGCCTTGCCTGATGAACAACGCGCGATGATTGAACTCGCGTACTTCCAACGGACAGCGCTTTCGGAATTAGCAGCGCATTTCCAACTTCCCCGGGGGGTCGTGAAGGCAAAGGTAGGCTCAGCGATGTCAACACTCTACACGCGCCTTCATCATCTGCATGAAACGAGGTTTTTGGTGAACTCGCTCTATCTGGAAGAACTTGCAGCATTGAACGCTCTTGGCATTCTCGACGGAGACGATATGAATGAGTTCCGCAGACTTGTGCCGCATATGGGAGAGGACTTCCAGCGCACGATCGAAGACTATGCTCGTGTGGCCTCTCTGATTGGTCACGCTGCGTCTGTAGTTCGCATCCCGCCGCAGCGAGTGAAGGAGCGACTCATGAAGAGAATCAGAGAGAGTTCTGCACGGGAGGTGTAGCTCGGTGGCCTCTGGATTGCGCTCACTTCACCGACGAGTTCTCACACCGCATTGGCCATCCTGAATCATGAAGCGTTTAACTGGCTCGCTAACGATATTATCTCTTGTGCTGGGAGGAGCCCTTCTCTCATCTTCATGCAGACGTGAGTCAAACCAGAGTGCAGGGCGAACACGGCCGTCTATCTCAGTCTTTGTCAAAACTCAAATGGATCAAGGAAAGAAGCCAAACAGGCTGATCAACGAGAAGAGCCCGTATCTCCTCCAGCATGCATTTAACCCGGTTGAATGGTATCCGTGGGGTGAGGAAGCGTTTGCCAGAGCGCGGGCCGAACAACTGCCCATCTTCCTTTCGATTGGCTATGCAACCTGTCACTGGTGTCACGTGATGGAACGGGAGTCGTTTGAGAACGATTCGATCGCAGCGATCATGAACAGGTTCTTTGTGTGCATCAAGGTCGACAGGGAAGAGCGGCCTGATGTGGACAAGGTGTACATGACCGCGCTGCAAGGGATGGGACAAAACGGTGGCTGGCCGATGTCGATGTTCCTGACGCCGGATCTGAAGCCCTTCTTCGGTGGGACCTATTTCCCGCCGGATACGCGCTACGGCCGTGCAGGTTTTCCCGATGTTCTGACGCGCATTCACGACGTGTGGGAGAAGGAGAGGGAGAAGATCTTCGAGTCCGCTAACGGGATAATCACCGCGCTCCGGGAAATGCCAGCGGCCACCGGCGGGAAGATCGAGGGGGCAGTGTTGGATACGTGCTATCGCCAATTCGAGCGGACCTTTGATCCAGTGTTCGGTGGGTTCGGTGGTGGACCAAAATTTCCCAGGCCTGCCGTGCTGGATTTCCTCCTGCGATACCACAACCGAACAGAAGAACCCAAAGCTCTGACGATGGTCACGAAGACTCTCCAGAAAATGGCGCTCGGCGGAATGTACGATCATGTCGGGGGGGGATTCCACCGGTATTCCGTGGACGGGGAGTGGCGCGTGCCGCACTTCGAGAAGATGTTGTACGATCAGGCACAGCTGGTACAGGCCTACATTGATGCGTTCCAGGTGACAAAAGACCCATTCTATAGCGCCATCGCACGTGAAGTACTGGACTACGTTCTACGCGACATGACGCATCCCGACGGAGGATTCTACTCAGCTGAAGACGCGGACAGTCCCAAACCAGAGTCCCCGGCAGAAGAGGGTGAAGGAGCGTTCTATGTATGGACGAAGAAGGAGCTGTTTGATGTGCTCGGCGAAGATGCGGCCCGGACATGGTGCCTTTACTACGGGGTCGAGGAAGGAGGAAATGCACCGCATGATCCGCAGATGGAGTTCACCGGAAGGAACATCCTCTATGTTGCGCGTTCGGTGAAAGAGACAGCGGTCGCGCTGGGAAAGACAGAAGGCGACGTCCAGGCAAGACTGATATCCTCGAAGAAAAAGCTTTTCGCTGTGCGCGAGGCCAGGCCGCGTCCCCGTCTCGATGACAAGGTAATCTGCTCGTGGAATGGCCTGATGATCGGGGCGTTTGCGCGTGCATATCAGGTTCTGGGCGATGAGCGATATCTCCGGGCATCACGCCGTGGAGCAGAGTTCGTGTTCAACCATTTGTATGATGCCCCGACCAAGACCCTTCGCCGGAGATACCGGGATGGCGAGTCGAGATACGAGGCGCACCTTGATGACTACGCATTCCTCGTTCACGGCCTCCTTGATCTCTACGAAGCATCCTTTGAGGCAACTTGGTTTGTCAGAGCAATGGAACTGACGCAAAAGCAAATATCGCTTTTCAAGGATGACAGGAACGGTGGGTTCTTTGACACCTCGGGAAAAGACTCAACCATTCTTATCCGGATGAAAGAGCAGTACGACGGCGCTGAACCGACCGGGAATTCTCTGGCGGCGATGAACCTTCTGCGTCTCGCCCGGATGACAGGGGATGATGCACTACTGGAATTGGGGCAACAGACAATTTTTCAATTTGGCGATGTGCTGATGAAGCAGCCTGTTGTCATGCCGGCAATGGCTGCCGCCTGCGCATTCTTCCTCGATCCGCCTCGACAGATAATCCTGGCTGGGATGAAACAAGATCCGGCGATGCAAAGGTTGCTTTACGAAGTTCATGCGCGATACATTCCGAACAAGGTTGTTCTGCTCGCTGACGGTGGGGAAGAACAGCGCCAACTGGCCAAGTACAATAGCTTCTTGCAGAGTATCGTGATGGTGGATGGAAAGGTGACGGCATATATCTGTGAGGACTTCGTCTGCGAGCTTCCGACTTCTGATCCAGCAGTCGTCTCGCAGCTTTTGCAGAAATGATTGGTAATGACGCACCGAGTCTACGCTTTTCCCCAATGTCCTTCAACATGGATCCAGCCATGTCGAGTTTGCTTCCATCGCCCTTCCACCCAGATGAAGCCCGGTCTTGTTTCAATCCATTTTCCGGAAACCCACTCATGGTTTCTCGTTGGGGTGTTGCAGCGATAGTAGCCAGGAACCCAAATGGAATGCGCCCGCTGATGCACAGCGACTACCTCTCGCCCTGGTGGTGGCGGTCCAGTTCTCACTCCGACCTTTGCCTCTGCTGCGCCCTGTGATCCTACCAGCCCGAAGGCTCCCAGCATCATCGAGAATACCCCCAATCGTTTCATTTCACCTTCTCCGTTGTTATATTGAATCGAAGTTTCCGTCTTTTCTGGCATAGCATAGCCAAACCACGTGCCAACGATAATGTCTCCCAATTGCGAGAAAAGCGCCGTATTTTCAATTCCCGGTGCAGGAATGAACCCGACCAACTGCGGGGTCGAGTTAATCCACGCATCCTATCCGTCCCGGCTGAGGAGAACAAGGTGAACTGCTGTGCCACAAGTGGAACGAACAAATACTTTTCCGGTCGCGCGGGAACATTTAAAAAAAAGTTCCGAAGGCGCGGGTTGGATAAACCCTCAAGATTGATATCAGATGCGCTGACCCGGGAAGGAATCCAAGAGAAGACTCTCCTCGATATCGGCTGCGGTGCAGGTGGTCTTCACCTTACGTTGCTGCAGCGGGGGGCACGCTCCGCCCAGGGAGTTGAGATTGCAGAAGGGATGTTGGAGGCAGCGCGCAGCCTGGCAACTCAATTGCGTCTAGCGGATAAGGTGATGTACATTCAGGGAGACTTCGTTCGCATGAACGGGGGGATTTCACAAGCTGACGTTGTTATCCTCGACAAAGTGGTTTGTTGCTACCCGGAGTACGAAGAGCTGATTGCAAAGTCAGCGGACAAAGCTGCGGATCTTTACGCTGTCTCATTCCCGCGCGATGCGGTGATACCGAAATTGGGCTTCCGTGGCATTGCCTGGCTGGGAGACATGCTGAAGTGGTCGTTTCATCCCTACTACCACAACCCTGCGGCTGTTGGGGCGGCGATTCAGAAGAGAGGCTTTCGCGAGGTGTACTCCGGATGGACCGCGTTGTGGAGTGTGAAAGTGTTCAGGCGGGAAAGCACAGAAATGAGGTGACCTCAACGTTCAGGTCGTCGTAACGTCCAACCGGGTTTTCGCTCTTTGATCAGCGTTACGGCGCTGGAGTTACCAAGTTCCCTGCTTAGTTGGTCGGCAAATCGTTTGGCTTGCTCCCCGTCGAGGAACCAATCTGAGCTGATGCGCGATTTGAATAGCAGCCGCTTCTTATACACACGCACGACCCACGTTGTGCCGGCGTTTGGCACCTGTGACAGCTCGACAATGTAACCGTTGGCGGCGGGGAGATTCATACAGCGATTCACGTTTGAGAGCGACAACTGTTGCTACGAGTGTACGCAGAAGTTGACTCAATTTCAATGTCGTACGAAGTCTGACAATGTCCCCATTCATTCAGATAACTCCGGATCTGCTCATTCCGATGCGCGAGATTCAGTTTCGGTTCACACGGAGCGGCGGACCCGGAGGTCAGAACGTGAACAAGGTCTCCACGCGCGTTGACCTTCTCTTCGATATTGTTTCTTCCGAAAGTGTGAACGAAGAGCAGAGAGGAACGATACTATCAACGTTGCGCACGCGGATTGATAGCGGCGGGGTCCTGCGCTTAACGGTGCAGGAGTCGCGAAGCCAGATGCGAAACAGAGAACTGGCGCTTGAGAGGTTTGCTTCGTTACTGCGGGAGGCACTCCGTCCACGGAAGGGGAGAAAGAAAACCAAGCCCACCAAAACGTCCCGCCACAAGCGGATCGCATCCAAAGCACGCAGAGGCGCCACCAAGAAGCTTCGTGGAAGGGTTGATCGTGATTTCTAATCTCATTGTCGGCCAAAGACCACGCCTTACGCATTGATACCCATGACGGTCAGACTACTTATTCCTTTCATCGGAACGCGTTCTAATCTGTTGCAACCCGTGGGGAATTCTAGTATATTGGCATGGCATTTCCCGCCACAGGTCGTCCGCTATCAGCGCCTGGTCAGGTTTCATCAGCAGGAGGCTCCGATTTGTCCAACGCCATCGCAGGACTCACGCCCGAATCCCTCTGGCAACACTTCGCTCGAATCGCAGCAATCCTCCGTCCAAGAGTCGAGAGAAGATTGCAGCGCACATTGTGGAAATTGCCACGGCTGATCAATTTGGATGTTATGCGGGGGCGACGCACGCGTCAGATTGCCACGGCTCAGAAGTTCTGGGTCTTGCTGACGGGAGTGCTCAGAACTTTCTCTTAGGATTATTATTCTCACCGCAACCAATTCTCCGGAAGGGGCAGGACCTCCATGAAAATTGACGGCATTCTCCAGGCGTTGTTGCCCAAGGACGACAAGTTCTTCAACTTCTTTGAACGGGACGTCGACAACCTGCTTACGGCGGCCAAAGTGTTCAAGGAACTGATGTCCAATTCCATCTCCAAGGAAGAACGGGCGCAGAAAATCAAGCGGATCGAAGAACTCGAACACAAAGGGGATGAGATCACTCATATGATCTATTCCGACCTGGGTTCGACTTTTATCACGCCGTTCGATAGAGAAGACATCCACGAACTTGCCTCGAAGCTTGACGATATTCTGGATTACCTTCAGGGTGCCGCAACACGGATTGTTCTGTACCGCGTTGATACCATCTCCGCTGAGCAGGAGCGCCTTGCCACGATGATCCATGATTCGGTCGTAGAACTTCACAAAGCCATTCCCTCATTGCGCGACCTCAAGAACGTGGCCACGATTCGGGAGAGTCTGGTGCGCATTAACAGCATTGAGAACGAAGCAGACGATCTCTTCGAGCGGGCGATTGCCAGCTTATTTGATACGTGCAAGGATCCGATCCAGTTGATCAAATCCAAAGAGTTGCTCGTCAGCCTGGAAACAGCGACTGACCAGTGTGAAGACGCCGCGAATGTCATCGAGAGTATTATCGTCAAGAACGCCTGAGCGATGGGCAACATGTCGTATGCCCTCGATCTACGAACCCTACATCCCTAAGTCCCCATGCTCACCCTCGTCATTGTCATCATTCTCCTCGCTCTGCTGTTTGATTTCTTGAACGGCATGAATGACGCCGCGAACTCCATCGCGACGATCGTGTCGACCAGGGTTCTCTCTCCCCGGCTGGCGGTCCTTTGGGCAGCATTCTTCAATTTTGTTGCCGCGTTCGGGTTCGGCGTACACGTTGCCAATACCATCGGGAAGGGGATCGTTGATCTTGCAGTCGTCAACGAACATCTCATTCTTGCCGCACTGGTGGGAGCGATCATCTGGACTCACCTCTGTACACATTATGGTCTTCCCATCAGCGTGTCACATGCACTGATTGGTGGTCTTGCAGGTGCGGGGGTGGCGAAGGGAGGGTTGGATGCGTTAGTAGTGGGTGGGCTGACGAAGGTTACGATTTTCATTTTTCTCTCCCCCACGCTTGGCATGGTAATGGCCTTCTTCTTCATGGTCGGGGTGACGTGGCTGGTTCGGAAGTCCTCTCCCAACAGAGTGGATCGGACATTTCGCGTGGGTCAACTCATCTCGTCGGCAGCGTACGGTCTTGGTCATGGCACGAACGATGCGCAGAAGACCATGGGAATCATCGCGCTCGTGCTCTTCACAGCCGGGTATCTCGGAGACACATTCTACGTGCCAACCTGGGTCATCCTGTCAGCTCACGCCGCAATTGGTCTGGGGACATACATGGGTGGTTGGAAGGTTGTTCGCACGATGGGTATGAAACTAACACATCTGCGCCCCATCGGTGGATTTTGTGCTGAGACTGCTAGCGCTTCGATGCTTCTTGGGACCGCGCTCGCCGGGATTCCCGTCAGCACCACACACACAATCGCCGGGGCAATTATCGGAGTGGGGTCAACACGACGTCTCTCCGCCGTCCGCTGGGGAATCGCGGGCAAGATCGTCTGGGCGTGGGTGTTGACAATTCCAGCTGCCGCGATTATGTCTGCAGGGACATACTACATCGTTGAGGCTCTCTTCTCGTTTTTCTCATGACTTATGTTACTCACATCGTTTCATGATTTGACCCTACTTTGTTGTTTCAACCCGGTGCAAGACGTTGGATGGATCTTCTCCGGTATTAATGTCGACCGAGGGAGACGCGCGCTTCCGGGCACGTTAGCTAGTGCATCAACCGAAGGAGTCGATTGACATTAAATCCATTTTTCTCTATCTTGTGTCCACTTCTTGAATTGTTCTGCTCCGTTTCCTTCTTCAAGGAGATTCATTCCGCGATAGCTCAATGGTAGAGCATGCGGCTGTTAACCGCAGGGTTGCAGGTTCGAGTCCTGCTCGCGGAGCCAAGAGCCTGGAAGCAATTCCGGGCTTTCCGCTTTAGTGGCGCACTTCCTTTACATCATTTACTCCGACAGCGGGGACCGCTACTATGTCGGTTCTTCCGCGACTCCTGACCACCGCCTCCATTTTCACAACACGATGGAGAAGGGTTTTACTGCACGCTACCGACCATGGAAACTTGTATACACACGTACGTTTCCGACAAAAAAAAGAAGCGCAAGCCGCCGAGCGAAGGGTAAAGTCATGGAAAAGCCGGAGAATGATCAGTCGCCTGATTTCGGGTGAGGACCTCCTCTAGCATGCGGCTGTTATCCCGACTCTGTCGGGATGCAGGTTCTCCCGACAAAGTCGGGACTGCTCGCGGAGCTCAACGCTCTGGTCAAAGATTGGCCAGAGCTTTTCCTGCTTTTTGGACGTGGCCTCACCGATCACGTCCTACACTTCTGCAATCGCTGCTTCCCCCATGCGATAGGCACACCTAGCTGGACCCCCACCGAAGGGGAGTGACCCTCTCAATCCAGTGGCAAACCGTTGCTTTCCTTCCTCATTTTCTTATATTTCAATTGCCCTTTTGTGCCAGGGGGCAACTGT
>DASRUE010000128.1:0-18718 GCA_035687895.1 Bacteroidota bacterium
ATCCTGAAGACATCAACCATCGTCTCCTCTGTCTCAACATGAAAAGAGCCCGGTAGACTTCCAGGGCTTTTTGCCTGGAGCGAGCCCTCGAGGCCGATGCACTCAAGACACGCACCATCCTTCAAGAGCTCCTCAAGACCACCCCCAAAAACGTTACACTTTGCAGTCGCAACACTTGCACAACACGGTCAACAGGATTGTGCTGAACCAGATGGACGGGACTTCGACTATTGCCTACTTGACCAGGTTCTGCTAAAGCCGCTAATGTCCTAGCGTGAACGAGAAGGTTGCGAGACTGATTATGTCCACCACGGCTCCCACCCCCAGACCAATCCATTTTGCGTAATTGGGGTTAGGTTGACGCACTTCCAGAATCTCACTGAGCTGAATTGCCTGGCTTCCATGTTTGGTTGTGATTGTGACTATGGTGGATCTAAACGGAACCTGACCGGCGCTCATAAGGTTACGAAGGACATCACCATCTACAAAACTGTTGTTATAGCGGATAGTATCAACAGCTTCGACAAGCACAGCTGCGGGCTCATCCCAGCCCGGTAATTCTACTCGTATTACTCCTGTGCCGAAACCCAATAGTGCCCCAGACAGAGTCTTTCGACCTAATGCACCGTGTTTCACGTCGATGGAAATACTGTCGCCGAGAGCAGGCCAGGCCGTTCCGGTTGGCAGCGAATTAATGAACTGCTCGTACTGCACGGCATACTCTTCGCTCGCTGCAAAGCCCTTCCCTTGAAAATCTCCAGACACAATACTGCTATCCACTCTCAGCACTTCAACGCTACTGCCCCGCGTGATGCTATCTACTCCCGAGGCAGTGAAAACGTATTCATCTGTACTAACTCCGTCTATGACTGCTCCAATTGTGAAGTTAATGAGGCTGCATCCAGAGAATTGGATTGAAGCATACACAGCAATCAAAGCAGTGAGAAGTAGATCTCGCGTTGGCATTCCTTGGCTCTCCTTTGGTGTGGACTGTATCGGTTGCCCTTCAGGAATAATCTCACCAAAGCTTGGACGCGACTTGTCACGGATTCGTCAAAGTAATGTAGCTCTTTGTGAAGCCACTTGCAGCCGGAGCAATTGCACAACATGGTGAACCGAATTGTGCTGAACGTGAATTGAGGCAGGCGGATATCCCAAATTGACAGGGGTACTCCTTTTCCATGATGGCAGGGTACTTGCGAAACAGTCCGTTGGAATATCTGTAGAGAAGCTGAAGCGGCTAATACTAACTGTTCATTTTTTCTGCAGACATTTCCTTCTTTTCAGTGTAAATGAGCGAACTAACCCTCTTGACAAACCATCAGTGTCAAGGTATATTACCGCCCAGTAAATGACATGGGTCAGAATTGTGAACAGCGGCTACTCGTTGGTTCACAGGTCCAGACCTGAAGGCCTTCGGCGTTTTGCTCCTGCGCTTTGACGAAACCTCCACCTCTCCTCCTTGAATTGCTGCTGTTCACTTCACTCCCGGCCTTCTGTTTTGCCCTGAAATAGTTTCAGTTCATTCACACATGTGGCGTTACTGCTCGATGTCTTCACATCAGGGTGACGCCACGTTCGTTTTCTCCGCTCTGGCTCGATGAAAGGCGCGGTGTGCCGCCGAGTGTCCTTCTGCTTTCCGACGACCCACCGATTTCTACCCCGAGCTGCAGACATTCCTACAGCCTTTTCATTGAAAGGAGGACAAGGTGAGGAACCAAATCTTCTGTCTCGCACCCAGAGAGGGCTGGGTTCTTTACATTGAGGCAAAGGAAAGGAGGTTTCATAATTGCCCATCTCTCGCTTACTCATCATAACAACAACTCGCGATACTGCACAACTAGGAAAGGGAAAAACAATGAACAAGAATCCTTCAGTTATGCGGAAGTGGCTGGTGCTATGTGGTTTTGTCGTCTGCATTACCAGCATCGCATTGAGCCAATTCCCAGAACAAAGCTATGACATCTACGGAATGGATGTCAACACAGGTCGGATTTTCCAGATTAGCCATGACCCGGCGACAGGAGAATACAACCCGTCTTGGTCACAAAACGGGAAGTTTATTGTCCACGACGTAACACCGCCATCGCCTGCCGAGCAGTACCTCGGGATTACAGATGTCGAGACAGGTGAAACAGCGATGCTTGCAGGTGGTGCGGGAGGCAATAACGCTGCATGGTCGCCAAACGGTCAGTGGATTGCTTTTGACCGTTGTCCTGGTTTTGCCCATGGGTGCGCCGAAGCCAGCATCTATGTTGTACCTGCAGGCGGAGGAACGCCGCTGCTCGTTGTGTCAGATGCGATAACGCCGCGCTGGTCACAGAACAGCGGACGTATAGTTTTCGCACGACCGAGCGATGGTTCCTTAAGGACTGTTGATTTCTCTGGAACGAATGGGAGGTTGGTCATCTCACCTGAGCCGGGACAATGGTCAATGAACAATCCGACTTGGTCACCCAATGGGCAATGGATTGCCTTTGAGTGGTATGGGTATATTCTAAAAGTACCGGTCGACCAGCTTGGTCAGGCGCAAGGCGATATTCAACTCGTTGCAGACGACTTCAATTTTAACTACTATCCCACCTGGTCTAACAACAGCAAAACAATAGTGTTCGGCCGGAACGCCGCTCTCTGGAGTGTTCCCGCTTCGGGTGGCGACTATGCACAGCTGACTACGGGGTTGAACTGGGGTGACTATGACCCAGCGTACTCCAACAACGGGCAGTACATCGCCTTTGCACGTTCCCTGGCACCACCACTCCTCCCGAAACCAGGGATTGCGCAACAGGCTCTTGTCCCAGCTGATTTCGAATTGTCCCAGAACTATCCCAATCCTTTCAACCCCACCACGACCATACGCTATGCAGTGCCAGCAGATGCGAACGTAAGCCTGGCAGTGTATGACATGCTGGGGCAGAAGGTGGCGCAATTAGTTGAGGGACCCGCGTCAGCAGGCTACCACGATGTCCAGTTTGATGCATCACAACTCGCAAGCGGGATATACGTCTACAAGCTTCAGGCTGGGAGTTTTGTCCAGACGAAGAAGATGTTGCTGGTGAAGTAAGTCCTTGGTTTTTCCTCCATCAGGGGTACTCATGAGGATTGTGGGTGCCCCTTTTTGTTGAAGGTAGACCCCACAAAAAAGCTCCCCCTGTAGGGGCAAAGGGTGGGGGCATAGGGGTGGAACGGCCGGTGGACAATCTGCATTGAATGTCTCTCACCTTTACGCTATCTTTTCCACAGGCTGCTGAGGGGAAGGTGATGAAGAGACCGAGCGCACGCCGACTACATTTTGATTTTCTCTTTCCATTGAGTAGAAGGATTCGACCCGCAGGACAAACCATCAGCAAGCCTACCTGCGGGTTTTTGCATTCGTTGCCTCCAGAAACTACTGATGTGGTCTTGAGATCCGAATGGGTGATGACGTAAACAAAACTGTTCTTGTTGCAATTATGAACAACAAGCGGGACTTCGCCATTGCTCGGGAAAAACAATGGTATCGCGTGCCCGTCAAAAGTGCTCCACGAAACCTGAGGGAGCTTTCTGTCAAGCAAATCGCGTTCTACTTCACCAAGGCTTTTGAGAATGAGGCGTATTCGGTTCGATGGTCGGGGAACATCAAACGTATTACCATTGTCAGGAGAAGGGACCTGCTTCCGGATGAGATTCTTGATCCAAGAAGCGGCGAGGACTACTTCAAGATCGAGTTAGGTGACCTGGAACGATTGCCAACGCCAATCCTGAGCAGACGCCAGAGAAGGGTTGTGTTCATTCAGACCACACCGTCCAGACTACAGAGCGCCAAAGAGTTGAACGACCTTTATCACGAAAGTCCCATTGAGGAGGAGTTGTGGCAAGCATTCAAGTCGGAGAACATCCCAGCCGAGCGACAGTTCTTCATCGACGACAAAGACGGGCGGTTTGCGCTCGACTTTGCCGTCTTTTGCAAAGATCGAAACATTGATGTCGAGTGCGACGGAGACAGATTCCACTTGCCGACGCAAAGGGTAAAACGGGATAAGAAAAGAAACAATGTGCTTGAAAGTCTCGGCTGGTCCGTGTTACGCTATTCCAGCAGCGATATTTTCGTTCGTCTTCCAGAGACACTTCAACAAGTGAAAGAAACCATCACAAGGTACGGCGGTTTGAAACCATGACCGAACTCATCTGGGAAGGTAAATACAAGGACGGTAAGAAGGTGGCCCCCGTTCGCATTCTCCTCCCGTTTCAAAACGATTAAGACGGTAAGCGAGAGTGCCGACGATAATGACTCCAGCAATGAAGAAAAACCTCTTTGGCGCAGTGCTTTTCATGTCGATCAGTTTCAGTCTTGCATATTCTCTCCTCACGAAAGACCCTTGGGATTTTTGGAACAATCTCGTCGCAACTCTGATGGGTATTGCAGTCGGCGTTCCTGTAGGGCTCTTCGTGAACAGAAGGCAGATCGAATAGGAAGAGGAGAAAAGGTCGAGTGCCACGGAGGAACAGAGAAGAAAACACGTAACCAAGATTGTCAGCTTGTTGCAAGGTGAATTGAGTGATGGCTTGAGAGCCCTGAAGGTTATTAGAAGCGCCAGTGCAATCAACACCTGGACTGCGCACTACCCTATCAAAATCGAACTCTGGCGGGCATTCTCGGACGGCGGTGAAATCCAGTGGATAGACGACCCGGATCTGCTGGATGCCTTGGCGGCAGCGTATTACCACCTCTCGCTACATAACGCATATCAGAATAGCTTGCTTGAGGTACGGAGTAATTCGACCTTTTCTTCTGAGGTGTTCAATCAAGCGATCACAGCCATCGTTCGCCTAGTCAACGATCACATCAACACGTCAATAGATCTTGTTTCGGCAGCAGAGCAGAATTGCAGCAAAACTCAATGAGGTTGAATGATCAAATCGTACTAAGACTGATTGACTTTCAAACCCTCATTCGTTATTATGTGTCAGCAATTGCGGACGCTTAGCTCCCGCCATTAAGATTGGCGGGCAAGCGCCCGCCTGAAAGAAAGGCGGGTAGGCCTCACACCTGTCTGCCCCAGCGGTAGTTTTGGAATGAATCGTTTGGGCGATTAGCTCAGTTGGTTTAGAGCGCACGGTTCACATCCGTGAGGTCATAGGTTCAAGTCCTATATCGCCCACACACGGCGGGCGGGCCTGCCCGCCTCTGAGGAGTCAATGAGGCAGGCGGGCGCGTAAGGTCGCAGGTTCTGAGCCGAAGGCTCATCCGCTTTGGGCGGAGATCCCCGCACCGTCCACGAGCAACAGCTTGAAACTCCTTTCACCCTTTAAGTCCTGCCCCGAGAGGCAGGGAAGGGAACCAAGATGAATTCCATCAGTACCCGCAGAGTCGTTTCATTGAACCTCCTGTCCGCCATTGGATTGGAGGTTTTTTCATGTTCGGACCCTGTCTATCTGCAGTCATTTCCGGAGAAACACCGATGCGAAAAGTCAAAGCCAAGATCATAGATGAGGCGGGGTTTGAGCGGACCGTCACCCGTCTCGCCCATGAGATCCTTGAGAAAAACAAAGGCGCGTCCGAGATCGTGATTGTCGGGATCAAGACCCGCGGAGCACATCTCGCGAAGCGGATCGCCACGAAGATCGAGCAGGTGGAACATATCAAGCTGAACATCGGCTCGCTTGACATTACCCTGTACCGCGATGACCTGCTCGGAAAGCTTGAACAGCCGGAGTTTAAAGGGACCGATATCATCTTTGATATCTCGGACAAACACGTCATACTGATCGATGACGTTCTGTACACCGGAAGAACAATCCGCGCTGCTCTGGATGAACTGATCGACCTCGGTCGGCCCCGCACGATCCAGCTTGCGGTATTGGTGGACCGCGGTCACCGCCAGCTGCCGATCAAGGCGGACTATGTCGGCAAGAATATACCAACAGCACCCGACGAATCCATCCGCGTGCATTTGAAAGAAACCGATGGTGAGGACGTTGTTCTTCTCATGCATCCTGAACTACCAGACTGAGGGAGAAACCGTATGCCGCTGCAAAGCAGACACTTGCTCGGGCTGGATGGAATGTCCAGGGATGACATCCAGCTTATTCTCGACACTGCCGTTTCATTCAGAGAAGTTCTCGAGCGGCCAATCAAGAAAGTTCCGCCCCTCACGGGGAAGACCATTGCCAACATGTTTTTCGAGAACTCAACTCGCACACGGTTTTCGTTTGAGCTGGCCGAGCGGAGGCTCTCTGCCGATGTGCTGGGTTTCCAGTCGGGAGGAAGCAGTGTGAGCAAAGGGGAGACGCTGAAGGACACTGCCCGGAACATCGAGGCGATGAAAGTCGATATGGTGGTGATGCGGCACTCGGCATCAGGAGCTCCTCACTATCTTTCCACGATCATCGAGGCGAACGTCATCAACGCCGGAGATGGAGGGCACGAACACCCCACACAGGCGCTGCTTGACATGTACACAATCCGGGAGAAGCACGGGAAGCTCGATGGTCTGCATGTTTGCATCATCGGAGACATTTCCCATAGCCGTGTTGCCCGGTCGAACATTTATGGCCTGAAGACCATGGGTGCGCGCGTCTCGGTGTGCGGTCCCGCCACCATGATGCCGAGAGATATCGAGCGCCTCGGTGTGGAAGTCTACCACCATGTGGATGATGTGCTTCCATCGGTCGATGTGGTCAACGTCCTCCGGATTCAGTTGGAACGGGATGCCGGCCGTCTCTTCCCTTCGCTCCGGGAGTACCATAACTACTACGGCATCACGCGTCAACGCCTGGAAAAAACGGGAAAGCCGATCACCATCATGCATCCCGGACCAATCAACCGTGACGTTGAATTGTCCGCTGACGTGGCAGATGGTGAACATTCAGTAATCCTCCAGCAGGTATTGAACGGCGTAGCGATCCGTATGGCGGTCCTTTATCTGTTAGCAACAAGAAATTGACTTCACTAATGTGAGCGAACCTTATGCATCTGGTCTTGAAAGGTGGAAGAGTTATCGACCCGGTCTCCGGGCGCGACGAAGTCATGGATCTGCAGATTGTTGACGGCAGAATTACCAAAATGGCCGTGAACATCGTGGCACCGGCGGCGCAGGTTGTCGATATGAAAGGGAAGGTCGTCGCGCCGGGATTCATCGACATGCACGTTCATCTCAGGGAACCGGGTTTCGAGCATAAAGAAACAATCCTGACCGGATGCACCTCTGCTGCGGCAGGAGGCTTTACGGCCGTGTGCTGCATGCCGAATACGAACCCAGCCATCGACGACGAGTCGGTGGTGGAGTTCATCCAGGCGAAGGCAAAGATTGCACTCAACGGGTTGGTTGATGTTTATCCCATTGCTGCTGTCACGAACGGCCGCAAGGGAGAGCACCTTGCACCATTGGCCGAACTGGCTTCTGCGGGAGCGGTCGCCTTCACGGATGATGGCGATCCAGTGCATGATGCGGAGATCATGCGTCGTGCTCTTGAATATGCGCAGATGTTCAATCGTCCCATCATCCAGCATGCGCAGGATATGCCCATGACAAAAGGTGGCGTGATGAACGAGGGGCTTACCGCAACTGAACTCGGTCTCCCCGGTATGCCCTCCATCGCGGAGGATGTGATGGTCTCACGCGATATCAGTTTGGCGCAGTACACGGGTGGACAGTATCATCTTGCGCACATGAGCACAGCAGGGGCGGCGGGTTTGATCCGCCAGGCGAAGGCGGCGGGGTTGAAGGTAACATGTGAAGTGACGCCGCACCACTTTACGCTGACGGACGATGTTGTTCGTTCGTATGATACGAACACGAAGATGAACCCTCCTCTTCGGACGAAGGAAGACGTGGAGGCGATGAAAGAGGCTCTGAGGGATGGGACGATAGATGTCATTGCCACCGACCATGCGCCGCATTCATTCGACGAGAAGCAGGTGGAATTCCAGGCAGCGCCATTCGGGATTGTCGGGCTGGAGACCGCGATCGGGCTGGCAATCACCGGACTCGTGGCGACAAAACTTCTCTCACTCTCTCAACTCATCGAGAAATTCTCAGTGAATCCCCGCCGCATCCTCCGCCTGCCCGAGATTAGGATCGCCGAAGGAGAAATTGCCAATCTGACACTGATCGATCCGGCCTTCCAGTGGATCGTGGATCCCACACAATTCAAATCGAAGTCCAAGAACTCTCCCTTCGGTGGATACCGCCTGACCGGCAAATCGGTCGGGGTTATCAACAATGGACAGGTACTCCTTTCGTAAGGCCAGCTTCAACTCGCCCGTTTGCATCGTCCTTTAATGTGGACGGGTGAGCAGTATCCGCTACACACAGGCATTTGCTTCGCCCACTCACCCCTCAATTCAGACGGATTATCCCTTCCTTGTGCCCAGACCCAATGGCACATCGTTTGAATTCATTCCCTCGTAGCAAGTTCAATCGAGAGAGAGGATGTTCGCAGATGAAGCTCGCACTACCACTGACTTTCGCCATTGTGTTTGGATTCTCAGGATGTGATCGCATTATCGATGCGGACCACAATCCGCCGCAAGAGCCTTCGGGCATGTGGACGGAGACCGGCGACAATTTCATCGAAGTCTTCTGGGTGGACAACCCGGAGAACGATGTGGCAGGATACAACGTTTTCGTCAGCAGCAGCTACAACGGAAGATACGAGTTGATCGGCTCGGCTCGAACGCCGTACTTTCTGGATGAGGGCGCACAAAACGGCAGCACATACTATTATGCCGTCACTGCGTTTGACTACGAGGGGAACGAGAGCGATCTCAGCAGGGACGTCGTCTATGACATCCCGAGGCCGGAAGGGTACAATGTCATTCTGAATGACCGGTATCAGCTTCCTGGATACGCAGGGTATGACTTCTCAGAATACACTGTCCGTTCGTACAGTGATCTGTATACCGACATGTTCTTCGAGTACTCCAACGGTCAATACTTAATGCGCGTACGATCAGACTCCGACATTCAGGATCTTGGTCCGACAGGCTCGGTGCTGGAGATTAAGAGGGCACCAACGAGTGGATGGTCCGCATCTCATGCCGTTTCTCTGGTTGTCGGTCATACTTATGTAGTCTGGACGTGGGATGATCATTACGCAAAGTTTCGTGTATCGGGACTTTCTCCGAACCGCGTGGTGTTCGACTGGGTGTACCAGTTACAAGAGTCCAACCCCATGCTGAAGGGTGTGTCAGGAGGAGGCGTCGCGCGACGGACAGTTCATTCCGATCGATTGCAGTAGTGATCAACCTCGCCCGTTGGGTCGCAGGGAGGATCTGTGCTGAGGGTGAGGGGACAACAGTGGAGCATTCGGGTGCTGTGCATACGGACTTGATGGTGGCCGGATGTACGGTGCCCAGCTCCATTGTTGCTTTATTGACTTTCTCGGCGGTATAAGTTACTTTGCCAACAGTCGGAGGCTTTACGATGCAAATCCGTGTCTTAGTTGTCCTTAGCCTTCTCGCTTTACTTCTCTCGCTCCCCCTTTTGGCACAGGAGCGGGGCCGGGGAGGGAGGCCCACGGCGCCTTCTGATTCAAAACTGGTGCGAGCACCGGAAGGAACCAGGGAGCGTCCAGTGAGTGTCCCGCCTGCAGCAGTTACGACCCCACATCCTTTGCCACCAGCAACCCGACCATCTCCATCGTATGACCCGTATCCTTCTCCCATCTATGTTCCGACAGTAGAGGTTATACCTACGTGCTACGTCGGTCGGGCAACAGAACCGCCGCTCCCTGTTGTACTGTTCTCCGGTGGAAGAGAGGGATTTGGTGTTGTGTTAGGTGACTACGAAGTATTACCTGGGTATTCCGGCTTCGACTTCTCTGACGAGAAGTGCCTTCCATTTGACGACCCGGCCGCCGACATTTTCTTTGAGGATGCAGGAGGTACCTCGTACATGGTCGTTGGGGAAGACGGCGAAATCCAGGACCTGGGCCAGACAGCTTCGCTTGGTGAGATCAATGCGCTCCGGATGGTGGAATGGTCCCGCTCGCACGACGTTGTGCTGGAGGAAAGGCGTTCGTATGTCGTTAAGACGTGGGAGGGTCGCTACGCGATGTTCAGGGTGGTAAGTCTTGTTCCCGATCGTGTTGTCTTTGATTGGGTCCTCGGGCGGCGAGAGGATGTGATCACGAAGGTCGCTGATGTTCCCCGCCCCACGACACGGCTTGCAACAAGAGTGAAGTTCTCCCGATGACAGTGTCATGAAGGAATTGTGTTTGATGAAAACAGCTATTGTATTGTTGGTAATTGCGGTATTCAGTGCGAATGCCACATTCTCGCAGGAGCAGGACGAGGCAAGAGAACCCCGTCGCGACACCCAGCAGAAGTTGGAACGTTCGCGTCGTGAGGCAAAGGAGCCTGTGCATGTTCTGGAACCACCTGTGATCCGCCCGGGTCGTGAAGGCCGCGAGAATATGCAGGTTCAGGGCAGGACAGATTCAGTGGTAATCAATCAAGGTTTGGTCACGCCGCGAGAAGGCTACCGGAGGGTATTTGAAATGGTGGAGGAGGGGATTGCCAGCGGTACGGTGAACGACTTTGCTGCTTTCTTTGATTCGCAGGTGTCTGTGAATCTCCGTGGAGGGGAGAGTGGATACTATAGCGCCAATCAGACGTATTATGTCCTGGAGAGTTATTTCAAGCTCAGGAGGTTTGGGCACTTCGAGTTCACGACGTTCGGGAAATCGGAGTCGAATCCCTACGCCACGGGCAGCGCTCGGTTCACAAGCAAAGGTGGGATGGAGAACGTACAGGTGTATGTATCCTTGTCATGGGGCGGCGAGCGATGGGTGATCTCCCAATTTAAGGTTTACTAACAGATACATGAAGAACACGCTGCGCAGCCTGCTGTTTCCCGGCAGGGAGAAAAGGCGGTCCCGTTTAGTGAGGATCGTCTTTCTTGTTTGTGCCCTGTTGGTCATCTCCCTCCTGGCCGAGTTTCTTCTTGTGGGATACTACGCCCGCAATTGGGACTCGGTCGCAGAAGAGAAGTCTGAAAGGTCCCTCGACAAGGCAGAACAGACGTTCAACAGCATTCAACGCGAGACCCGGAGAACCGCCACCGAACTTGTCCAGCAGAGGCCGCTGGTTGAATACCTATCGGGAAGGATTAGCGATCGTTCCGGCTTGTTTGATCAGGTCATCAAGGTTTCCCGTGAGCAGGGTCTTGGAGTGGAGGTTTATGACAATAAAGGGACATTGGTGGCATGGGATGGACGGAGCGGCCCCACACACCAAAGGGAAATCCAGATTGCGCTCTCCGGACAACTTATCTCATACGTCACTCGCTCACAGATCTACTCGCAGCTCTTTGTCATCACTCCCGTTCGCCTCAAAGGGAGAATCATCGGCGCGTTGCTGGTGCGACGCACGCTCGAGGTCAACTATCCGCTGAACAACAAATTCATAAGTAGAGCGGGTCTTGCCAATCAGCTCAGTGAAGACCTTGGTGTGACGGTCGAATTCAATTTCTCAGAAAACGCCGAGCCGAGGAAGGATGGCCGGTATGTGTCTGCCACCTTGCACGGGATCGACAGCAGCAAGGTTGGCGTGGTAAGTGTTATGCGGCCGGCCCGGTCCTCCTACCTTGAAAGAGTCGAGCTCAGTTTTGCCCAGGTAAACGCGACCCTTGCCGTCCTCCTCCTCCTGATTGTTGTAGTAGGTCTGATCAGGCGACCGATGCTGGATATCCGGTCCGTATTTCTGCGCAGTCTTGCAGTCACGGCCACGCTCTGGCTGGCGCGGTATCTCCTGCTCTGGCTGGAGTTTCCCTCCATGGTAGTGGGAGGAGGGATCTTTGATCCGATGTATTATGCATCGAAGTTTGGAGGGGGGCTTGCAAAGTCCATTGGTGAGCTATCGTTGACCAGTCTCTGTCTCCTCACCAATACCCTTCTCGTGACAGGATTTCTTATCGATGGAGCCCGCGGCCGTTCTCCCTGGTGGCAACCGCGGAACGGTATTATGAGAGGGGCTGCTGCAGTGGGGGCGGTTACGCTCATCCTTCTTCTTCTCCGCGGCTATGCGGCAGTCATCCGAAGTGCGGTCTTCGACTCAGCGCTACGATATAACGATCCTGTTGTTATTGTTCCCTCATTCGAGCTGGGGCTGATGGTCGTGAATCTCTTCGTGATCAGTTTCTGTCTTATCGTCGTCGTCGTTGGCCTCACTTCGTTCATCCTCAATGTTGTTTCCCATCTTTCTTCAACCAAAACCCGGGCGGTTGTTGCGTGGAGTGTGTCGTGCGCCCTGTTTCTCATTGCCGCAATCGTCTTCGGGATGGTGCAGCCCAATCCGCTGTCATCCCTTCCGTACCGGCTCTTTTTTTGTGGAGGGATTCTCATCTTCACGTATTACCTCCATCAGCGGAGCAGACATACACACCAGGTTGCATCGCTCAGCGGGTTCCTTCTTGCGCTGGGACTCTCGGCCCTTTTTTTCTATCCTCTCCTCAACAACAACGTGCACGAGCGGGATCGCGACCGCGTGGAAGTGTTTGGCCGTGAAATGCTCCGCCCCGTCGATAGCTGGCTGACGTATGTCGTCGATGAGGCGCTTCAGGGTTTCAAGACGGAAGAAACCGCAGATCTTCTGATGCACGGCGACGACGAGGAGGTGAAACGGCTCGCATTCACGCACTGGGCACAGAGTTTGGCAAGCAGAGAGGGATACAGTTGCAACTTCACTCTTCTGGATAGTGCGGGCCGCGAACTCAGCGGATTCCTCATTGGAGCGCAGAGCCTCCCCCGTTCGTTGCCCGATTCATTAGACAATTCCCGGAACGGGCAACAGATCGTGGTGGAAGAGATCGGGACGGGTGTCAATGCCGTGAAGGTGTACTCGGGCTCAACATCCTTGTATGCGACCAACGGTGCCCTGCTTGCCACCGCGCACGTTACTGTTGCGGCCGGCCAGCAGGCGCTCTTCCGGGGGGAAAGCCCGGCAGTGCTCCGGAGTTCCGCCCAGGAGAACGTAGAATCCTTCTACCTTCCCATTACACTTTCCGAGTTCAGGAACGACGTCCTGTTCACTTCGAATGACGATGTTTTCCCGATTGGTCACAGGCTGCCTGAAGTTACGCATCAATACTTTGCGGGCTCAAATGCCACTTCGCTCTGGGTGGATGAAACCATCGGCGATCGCTTGTTTGAGACGTTGTATGTCCGTCGCTTACCTCGGAGTGGAGAAATCATTGGGCTTAGCCTTCCCAGAATGACATTGCTCTGGAGGCTCTTCTCCTTTGCGAAAGTGCTTGTGTACTACACCATCGTGGTGCTTGTCGTCGTCATTGGGTTCTTTGTGGTTCAATGGTGGAGAGGAAGGCGGTACGAGATTACGTTCAGGGACAAGCTCCTTGTTGCGCTGGTGGTGACGGCCTTTGTGCCAATTGTGATTATGGCATTGTACGGACGCCTTGTTGCCCGTGAGCGGGTCAACGAGAATACCGCCCGACAGCTTGAACGAGAAATGGAATCCGTCCGTCTCGCTCTTGTCCCACGCCTTGCCCAGGCCTCCAATTTGCCCGAAGGCTTGAGCCACGTGCTCTCTCCCGGACAATGGGCAACAGGTGTCGGTACGGACTTCAACGTGTATATCGACAACCAACTTCGGATGAGCAGCAGACCTGAGCTCTACGAAGTAGAAATTTTGGACCGCCGCCTGAGCGGGAGTGCCTACTCAAACTCGGTTATCAAAGGAAAGAGGTTCTTTGTCGAAAAGGAGAACATTGGCTCCTATCAATATGCGGTTGGGTACAGACCCGTGGTCGGTGATGAGGGTGAAGTTCTCGCGATTGTCTCGGTGCCAACGCTGTATCGGTTGGATGAATTGAACGAAGAGGTGGCGCGGCAGAACGCGATCATCTTTGGCATCTATACCGTAATGCTGTTCCTGATCATGATTGTTGCCACCACCCTCGCAAATCGGATTGCCGCGCCTATTCACAGCCTTACGGAAGCAACGAAGCGTGTCTCGACGGGCGACCTGAACGTAAAAGTCGGGTTGCCGGATACGAACGGAGAGATCGGCGAGTTAGTGCGCTCGTTTGAGCTCATGACGCGCGATCTTGCCAATAGTAGAGAGCACCTCGTGCGCTACGAGCGTGAAATGGCCTGGAAGGAGATGGCCAAACAAGTGGCGCATGAGATCAAGAACCCGTTGACGCCGATGAAGCTGGCCCTACAACATCTCCGCCAGACGTACCTGGACAAAGTACCGAACTTCGATCAGGTGTTTGATGAGGTGAGCAAGACTATCATCGAGCAAATCGATGCGCTCAGCCGCATTGCCACGGAGTTCTCCCATTTCGCGCGCATGCCAAATCCGCGGCTGGAGGTGTGCGACACGAATGCGATCCTGACGGAATCCATGCATCTTTTTGAAAAGGAGGCTGGTGTTCGCTTCGAACTCTACTTACAACAGGGAATCGATCCGGTGAAGGCAGACCGTGAAGAGTTGCGGCGAGCGTTCATCAACATAATTCGGAATGGTATGCAGGCAATGAACGGCGTCGGTCATATGACCATTACAACCAGACAACAGGGCCGCATGGTTGCAATCAGAATCCGCGATTATGGTCCGGGGATTCCGGAGGAGATCAAAGCAAGGCTCTTCCAGCCGAATTTTTCCACCAAGACAGATGGGATGGGGCTTGGTCTGGCGATTGTTAAGAAGACAATTGACGACCTGAACGGAACGATCACCATTGAGAGTATCCACGGCGACGGCACGACTGTCACGATTGTTCTTCCCGCTGTACAGGGGGACGTCGCATGACAAACATGAACGGTATTGACATCATCCGATCGACACTATTGAACAACCGGGATTTGGTATTCGGTATGAGCACCCGTCGTGGTGGAGTCAGCCCGTCTCCCCTCGACCTGAACCTATCATTCTCAGTAGGTGATGATCCCTCCAATGTTGAGAAGAACAGGGAGATCTTCTTTAATGCGCTTAGTGTCCCACCGGATCGGGTTGCGTTCCCAATGCAAGTACACAGTTCCATGGTGGTGCGCATTGATGGCCCCGGCCGGTTTCAGTCATGCGACGCACTTGTCACGAATGTGCGTGGCGTGTACCTCTGCATCAGTGTCGCAGATTGCATTCCGCTGTTCCTCTATGATCCGACACACCACGCCATTGCGGGGGTTCACGCGGGTTGGCGAGGAACCGAGGGCAGAATTATAAAGAACACGATCGCACGCATGATGGCAGAGTTCGCGACGAATCCCCGAGATCTGATCGCTTTCATCGGACCATCTGCTGGTCAGTGCTGTTATGCTGTTGGTCCCGACGTTGCCGGACGATTCGATCCGAAGTTCCAACAAGAGCGTAATGGCTCAATCTGCATTGATCTCAAAGCGGCCAACAAGGAACAACTGTTGAAAGCGGGAGTTCCGGAAACTTCCATTGAAGTCAACCCGCTCTGCACGATTTCTGAATCCGACCTTCTCCACTCCTACCGTCGCGACGGACCGAACTCGGGCAGGATGCTTGCGGTTCTGGGCATGTGTCCGTAGCTGAGCGTTGATTTTCAACACGAATCTCAGTATCTTGGCGCATAATTGTTCATTACTTTGAAGGAATTATGTGCGGAATCGTGGGCTATATCGGCCCGAAAAATTGCGTCCCAATCATTCTGGAAGGTCTTCGTAGACTCGAATACCGCGGGTATGATTCTGCTGGTATCGTGGTGGTCCGAGACGGCAGGTTTCAGATCGAGAAAAAAGCCGGGAAAGTTGCCGACCTCGTCAATGTTCTGGGTGTGAAGAACGGAGCGTTGAATGCCAACCTCGGCATGGGTCACACACGGTGGGCGACGCATGGTGAGCCAAACGATGTCAACGCACATCCGCACTACGGCTCGAAGAAAACAATTGCCGTCATCCACAACGGCATTATTGAGAATTACCTCGCCATCAAGACCAAGCTCACCCGCGAAGGCCACACCTTTCTCAGCGCCACCGACACCGAAGTTCTCGCCCATTTGATCGAGGAAATGTACGAGAAGACAAACGACCTGTGTACCGCCGTGCGTCAAGCGCTGATTGAGGTCGAGGGGACCTACGGACTCGTGGTGATCTCTACGCATGAACCGGATAAGATAATCGCAGCCCGAAAGGGAAGTCCTCTCATCATTGGTGTTGGCGATGGAGAGAACTTCGTTGCATCGGACGCGTCAGCGATCGTCGACCACACGAGACAGGTCGTGTACCTCGAAGATGGAGAAGTGGCCGAAATCACCACGCATGGATTCCGCACAATGACGATCCACGACGTCGAAATAACAAAAGTGGTGGAAGAAGTGACGCTGGAACTCTCCCAGATCGAGCGGGGTGGATACGATCACTTTATGATGAAAGAGATCCATGAGCAGCCGGAGACGATCCTGAATGCCATGCGTGGCCGTCTCCAGGTAGAGGAGGGAGATGTGAAGTTGGGAGGCTTAAGCGAGGTAATTGACAAATTGCTCAATGCCCGCAGGATTATCATTACGGCGTGCGGTACCTCGTGGCATGCGGGACTGGTCGGCGAATACATGCTGGAACAAATTGCCAAGATTCCGACGGAAGTGGAATACGCATCGGAGTTCAGGTACAGGAATCCGATCATCACTCCTGAGGACGTCGTGTTCCTGATCAGTCAAAGCGGAGAGACTGCAGATACGCTTGCTGCACTCCGGGAGGCGAAAGCCAAGGGAGCCACGGTTCTCGGCATTGTGAACGTTGTGGGAAGTACCATCGCCCGAGAGTCCCACGGCGGGGTGTATGTTCACGCGGGTCCGGAAATTGGAGTCGCCTCGACAAAGGCATTCACATCTCAACTCACGGTACTTGCCCTGATCACGCTCATGCTTGCCCGCAAAAAGGGGATGTCGAGGGAAGATGGCCAGGTGCTTGCTCGTGAAATCGCCAACCTGCCGTCGAAGGTGGCAAAGATTCTGGAAGACACCGCTATTGTCCGCGGGCTTGCAGAAGAGTTCAAGCACTCGCACAACTTCCTGTATCTGGGGAGGGGAGCGAACTTCCCCGTTGCACTCGAAGGGGCGTTGAAACTCAAGGAGATTTCCTATATTCATGCGGAAGGTTATCCCGCGGCGGAAATGAAACACGGGCCCATCGCATTGATTGATGAGAACATGCCCGTCGTTTGTGTTGTCCCGAAAGATGGTATCTATGACAAGGTCGTTAGCAACATTCAGGAAGTTCGGGCACGGCGTGGACGAATCATTGCCGTTGCGAACGAGGACGACCTTGAGATCGCTGACATGGCAGAATTCGTCATCCGGGTGCCGAGGACGTACGGGTTCTTCGGTCCCATCCTCAACATTATTCCGTTGCAGCTCCTGTCCTATTACATGGCTGTTGCACGAGGAACGAACGTCGATCAGCCCCGCAATCTTGCCAAGAGCGTGACAGTGGAGTGAGCGGCGGCCAGACTGCCATCTGTTCCATTCATCCTTGTTGACCTTCAAAAGGTGCACAGTGAACTCAAAATTCTCCTACAGTCCACATGAGTGGGCCCTGATCCTCGGCGCCTCGAGTGGTTTCGGTGGGGCAACTGCGCTGGAGCTTTCCCGGCACGGGATGAATGTCATCGGCGTTCATTTCGACCGGGCTGCGGGAGTGCCGGCAGTGGAGCAGTTGATCAAGGAGATTGAAGGGAACAAGGTGAAAGCCCGGTTCTTCAACATCAATGCCTCCGATCCGGAAAAGAGAAACGAAGCGCTTGACACCATCAAGTCGGAGTTTGCCTCAGATGCGAAGAATACCATCCGGGTGTTGATGCATTCTCTCGCCTTTGGAAGCCTGAAGCCACTGGTGTCGCCAAAGGTGGATCAGTGCCTGACCCAGGCCCAGATCGAAATGACCATGGACGTCATGGCCAACTCCATCGTGTACTGGACCCAGGGTGTGATCGCACGAGGGTTGATGAAGGAAGGGGGAAGGATATTTGCCATGACCTCTTCCGGTGGTCATTCGGTTCTGCTGAATTACGGTGCCGTTTCTGCAGCAAAGGCGGCGCTCGAGTCGTACATCCGACAAATGGCACTCGAACTGGGTCACATGGGGATCACGGCAAATGCCATCCTCGGCGGCGTCACAGACACGCCTGCATTGCGCAAGATTCCCGGTGCCGTGAAGATGCTCGAAGTGGCAAAGGCGAGGAACCCATCACTGCACAATTGCAGACCGGAAGATATTGCCAAAGCCATCGCGCTGCTCTCACATGACAACTCGTATTTCATTTCCGGCAATGTCATTCGTGTCGATGGAGGAGAGGACGTTGTTCAGTTCATCGGTCAGAAGAGCGTGATCGAACCGTAGCAGATTGTTGAAAAACTGAATTGCCACGACCTTCAGGTCGTGGAGTCGAAAATCGACTCGAATAAACAGCGGGGCTTTAGCTCTCGTACGACAGTTTTGTAAGGGGTTGAAAACCCCTCGCCTAATTGTTGCTGTTCTCAATAATCCACGGGCTAAACCCGTTGTAATCCAAACCGTGTTTTTCAACAACCTGCTGGTGTGTGCCTGCTTTGATTATTTCTCCCGATCTTCATATCTTGTGCATGTTTGAGAAATGAACTCGAGACGGGAGCATCAGGTCCCAACGGCCTACATCACTCTGTTCTCGAGTTCATGAATCTTTCGGACAGGTAGCTCAGTTGGTACCAGCCCGCCATTATTTGACCAAATGCGGTCTGGCGGGCCCGCCCGACCGGACGATAACGAG
>DASRUE010000129.1:0-12880 GCA_035687895.1 Bacteroidota bacterium
ATGAGGAAGATGTAAACTCACCCAACACATGTCCGAAGGAAACGCTTGTGCGCGTGACAAAGGCGGAGGATGGCGGGATGGGTGGCCAGGGCGTCTGGGAACCTGTGAAGACCGAACTGACCCCTGCGAACGAGAACGAAACGATGAAGAAGTACCTCAACGGTGACTTCCTGGAGAAAGGATAACGGTGATGGCTGAGATCGAAAAATGTGAAGACCCGTCAGACTTCGAATTGACCCACCATGTTGTTCCCGGTGAGCCCGGCCGTGACCATGTGACAGAAATGGCCGAAGCGTTTGTCGTCGAGTTCAAACGCATGCGCTGGAAGGACGAGCAGATCATCGCCCTGTTCCGGAATCCCTTCTACGCCGGACCGAACTACGTGTATCGGGAGCAGGGCGAGCAGTATGTGGTCGATCTCTTGAAAAGCATTCGATCGGATTGATGTGCAGTCCATCCCGCAGGATGAAAGTACAGCATTGATTTCCGAAGCGTGTGTTCATACAACAGGAGAACGGTATGCCGAAAGTGTATAACTGGCAATTAGGCCGCGAGATGGAATACCCCTATGAAGGGAAACGGCCGAAACGGCAATTTGCTGCAGTCTTCAACATTAACCGCTGCATCGCATGTCAGACGTGCACGATGGCGTGCAAAAGCACGTGGACATACTCGAAGGGACAAGAGGCGATGTGGTGGAACAACGTGGAGACCAAGCCCTATGGCGGGTATCCCCAGCATTGGGACATCAAGACGCTCGAGCTTCTTGGCGATCAACCCGGATGGGATCCAAAAACCACAAGCGACGAAAAGCCATACGGGGAGTATCAAGGCGAGACGTTGTTTGAGGCGGCGAAGAAGCGCGCAACAGAAAGTGGTCAGCAGGCGCTGGGCTACATCCCTTCGGATCAGGAGTGGCGATCGCCGAACTTCTATGAGGACACAGCGTTCTCCACGCTCGCATCGAAGGAAGGGCGAATGGCTGACGGCACGAGGCTCCCCGAACACAAGGCATGGTTCTTCTACCTGGCGCGGATCTGCAACCACTGCACCTATCCGGCGTGTCTGGCAGCCTGTCCGCGCGGCGCGATCTATAAGCGGCCCGAGGATGGCATAGTACTGATCGACCAGAGCCAGTGCCGCGGTTATAGGAAGTGCGTGGAGCAGTGTCCATACAAGAAGCCGATGTTCAATGCAGAGACACGGCTCTCTGAGAAATGCATCGCATGCTATCCCCGAGTGGAAGGGACGGACCCGATAACGGAAGGCGAACCGATGGTTACGCGGTGCATCTCCGTGTGCGTTGGTAAGATACGTTTGCAGGGCTGGATCGACGATCCGGAGAGTCCGCTTCATTATCTCGTGCATAAGGTGAAGGTTGCACTGCCGCTCTACCCACAGTTCGGGACCGAGCCGAACGTCTATTATATTCCTCCGCGCTGGGCGCCAAAGGGATATCTTCATCAGATGTTTGGCCCGGGAGTCGATCATGCCCTCGAAGCATACGCGAGGCCTGATCCTGAACTCCTTGGCGTGTTACAGTTGTTTGGCGCAACGCAGAAGCTGATCTACAGCTATAAGATCGAACAAGATGAAGTGATTGGCTATGGCAAGAGAAAGCAGGAGGTTGTGCGCGTGCCAATCGAAGATCCTGTTATTGTGCGGCCGGAGAAGCATCTGAATGTGACGTAACGGAATCAGGAGATGGAGGGTGAATGACAGAGTGGACGACCATACGATTGAAGAGTAGTGGGCTGCGGCGTGGACGTTATCACCGTGCCCGCCGGGAACAAATCCGAAAAGGAGACAGCTAATGAGAATGTTGGCGGTAGTTATCCTCTGTTCGGTTCTTTGTGTTGACTCGATGTTGGGCTTTCAGGTGTACCCTCCCGTGGCATCGGTCGAGAATGGGAAAGTGCTTTATGGGAAGTACTGCAGCACGTGTCATGGAGTAGATGGGAAAGGAGAAGGCACAGCAGCGCTATACCTCTCGCCAAAACCAAGAGACTTCACGCGCGGCATATTCAAATTCCAGTCCACTCCTGCCGGATCTCTCCCCACCGACCAGGATCTGCACAGGGTGCTCCTCAATGGTATGCCCGGCTCAGGCATGCCTTCATGGGATCGGCTGAGCGATCAGGACCGAACGGACCTTGTTGCATACATCAAGTCATTCTCGCCGAGATTCCAGTCTGAGAAACCGGCGGATCCGATTTCCATCGGGAGTGAACCAGCGCGAACGCCGAAGATGGTGGCGGACGGCAAGGCCGTCTATGCACTGGCAAGCTGCTGGTCATGTCATGGAAAGACCGGCAAGGGAGACGGACCAGCCTCCGGCGCGTTGGTGGACGATCAGGAGCGCCCAATTCGTCCATACAATTTTACACGGGCAGGCGCTTTCAAAGGCGGAGGCACACCGAAGGACATCTACCGCACGTTCAGCGGCGGTATCGGCGGAACTCCAATGCCGGGCTATGGTGAAGATGCCCTTAGTATGGGCCAGGAAGACTTCGCCGACCTCAGCAACCTCGAAGGACAGTACACCGACGCTGAAATCCGGGAGGTGAAGAGTTTTGTCGATCAGCTGCCGCCACGCGCACGCATCGACGCCATGAGCGTTGCGGATCGAAAAACGCTTGCCGACGGCCTTCGATGGTCACTCGTGTACTACGTCCTCTCGTTATCCGATCCCACGAAGACGCAGGTAACATACCGAACGACCGATCATCCTCTCACGGTAAATTTCGTCGATGCCCTGGCGGCGTTCATGGACCCGGCCGCGGATCAGTGGAAGAACGTGAAGGAGTCCGAGCTTGCGCTGATCTCCTTGTGGCAACGTGACACGCCGACCGATCGCGTGTACGTCAAGACCACCACTGACGGTAAGTCCGTTGCATTCCGTCTCGAATGGGAAGACCCCACAAACAATGACGGCGCGCTCTACAATGGAGCCTTCGGCGACGCGGCTGCGATACAGTTCCCGCTCGACCCTGCAAGCGATCCGTTCTTCGCCATGGGAGATTCAAGCCTTGTCGTGAACATCTGGCAATGGAAGAGCTGGTGGGAACGGGATCTGAAACAATACGCCGGCGTGAATAGCGCGTTCCCGAGGAATGCAGCGGACTTCTACATGTTCGACGTTGCGGGCGGTTCGCATGCAGAGATCTTCGCGAGCAAGGACTCAGCGAAAGTGCTCTCGATGTCGTGGAACGCAGGCTGGGGGTCCGGGAACTTGATAAGCGCACAAACACGGACATCTCCGGTTGAGGACCTCAATGCCAGAGGCTTCCACACATTGACTTCCCAGTCCGCTCAGGAGCAAAATGTACAGGGTAAGGGCGTCTGGCGGAATGGGAGATGGTCGGTGGTGTTCACCCGAGAGCTTGACCCGAAACAGAAGGGCGACGTCACGCTCTTGGTCGGAACAACACTTCCCGTTGCATTTGCAGTGTGGGATGGCGCGTTCAGTGACCGGAACGGGCAAAAGATGGTGACAAACTGGTATCGACTAACAATTGGCTCCAAGTGATGACCATGAATACACTGCTTGCAGAATCTGACCCAACGGTGGCTCTTACGCGCGGCGGTCTTTACAGACTCCTTGCGAAGTCATTTCTCTATCCGACCCCGGAGATTATCGAAATATTGGGCGGTGCTGGATATGGTGAGACCCTGCGAGACTACACATCGCTGAACAAGGGTGCCTCGAAGTTGCAGAGGGCCGTTGATGAAATGACTAACTTTCTCACGTCACCGGACAACTGGCGAAGGGATGGGCTTGAACCGGAGTATAACCGGCTTTTTGCGCACATCGGCTCGGCAAAGTGTCCGCCCTACGAAACGGAATACGGATACGATAATATCTTTCAGAAGACCGAAGCCTTGGCGGACATCGCCGGATTCTATCGCGCCTACGAGCTCGATGTGGCCGCCGGCAATAGAGAGCGCGTGGATTTCCTGAGCACCGAGCTGGAGTTCATGTCGTTCCTCGCCCTCCACGAAGCATACGCACGAGAACAACGCGAGCAGGAACACCTCGAGATCTGTCTCGATTCACAGCGGAAATTCCTCCAGGATCATCTGGGGCGGTGGGTGAGCATGTTTGCGAAGGTGGTTGCGCAGTCGGCGAGGAATGAATTCTACCGGCATCTGGGCGAACTTGCAGACGCATTCGTCGAGTCTGAGGTGCAGTACCTTGGAGTCACGCCGGAGAAAGTCACGGCACCGGGCAAGGGCTTGCAGGAGCCGCCGGCCCCGTTTGGTTGTGATAGCTGTATCGCACATGAGGCATTGAACGAGAAGAACCTGTAACACGATCATGTTGACGGATGAAGAACAAGATTATCTGAAGCAGAAGCTGGGATGTCAGCTAGCGAGCATCATCCTTGATGCACACGCGACTGTGGACGCCGAAATCGTGCTTCTCTGCTCGAAACTGGACAGGATGGATGGAGAACAGTGGCAACGGATGTATGGAGGCGATTTGAGTGGATGGAAAAAAGTGATCAACGTTGAGCTTGATATGCACGTGGCAGAGGTGCTCCGTGCGCTCTCCCGCATGAAAGAGAACACGTATGGCAAGTGTGTTCAATGTTACGCAGAATTGTCGTTCAGCGAGCTTCAATCAAACCCGACAGAACAGATATGTGCCGATTGCCGCGTTGAACACAGACAAACGCAACACAATTGAAATCGATTCAACGGTGCAAATACAACTACGAGCGCTGTCTGCGGACCTCTTCCGCGAGCTCTGTAGCTCCGACAGCATTTCGATTGCCGGCGGCGATCTACTTTGTGTTCGACAACCGCATCCCGGCTCTTGCCGCCGATACCACGATGCAACGGGGCTTCCAAGTGGCGTGCACCTTTACTGATTGCATGCGGGCAAGTTTGCCGATACGAAGAAACTATTGTTGTTGCGGTGAGTGCCGTCGCGATACGCGTTCCTGATGATGTCATGAATTTGATTGAATTGTTCTTCAACAACTCATCTCCGAGTCGGCGATGCCTACAGGTTCCAAACCCATGGCATCCTGACCGCTGAGTCTGCGGACTCCGTCAACACGTTTTGTTGATGAACGGTGGTGTTGAAAACGACGCCGCCTCCCGGCTTGTCCCGGTATTCGGGACGTGGAAAGGAGAGGTACAGAGCCATTGAATGAGTAACATCGCTATGGTGCGATGTCCACTGTACCCCATCCTGTCTACACGGGATGGGGTTTGTGTTTCGAGGACAGCAATAACAATTCGAAAGGAAGTAAACATGGCAATTCCAAAACGGTTCAAAAAGTTCACCGAGGACTATCCCGAAGTGGCCAGGGCGTATGAGACGTTGGGCGATGCGGTACATGCAGCAGGTCCGCTCGATCCGGGAACGCGTGCGTTGATCAAGCTCGGTATCTCTATCGGTGCACGGCTTGAAGGCGCTGTGCACTCGCACGTGCGCAAAGCTCTAAACGTCGGTGTGAAACCCGACGAGCTTCGCCACGCAGCACTCCTCTCGCTTCCAACCATCGGGCTCCCTTCGATGATGGCAGCGTTGAGCTGGATCGATGATGTACTTGAGGAAACCAAACCAAAGCGCAGAAAGAAATGAACGGGCTCACTGATAGGTTCGGACGAACCCACACGTATCTCCGCATCTCGGTAACGGACAGATGTAACTTGCGGTGCGTATATTGCATGCCTGCGGCAGGGATCTTTACAAAATCAAAAGAGGAGATTCTCACCTTTGATGAGATCGAGCGCGTCGCTCAGGTGTTCGCCCGCCTCGGCGTCACGAAGATTCGCCTCACAGGGGGGGAGCCACTCGTCCGCAAGAACCTGCCGGAGCTGGTGCAGCGGCTCACCCGCATTGGAGGTATCCGCACTGTGGGAATGACGACGAATGGTGTTCTTCTCAGATCTCACATCAAGGAGTTGAAACTCGCAGGACTGGCGAGCATCAATGTCAGCCTCGACACACTTCGGCCTGAACGCTTCGAGAAGATTGCCCTCCGCTCGCATTACGATGATGTTCTCGCAGGGATTGATGCCGCACTTGAGGAAGGCTTCGCACCGCTCAAACTGAATATGGTGGTAATGGGTGGAGTGAATGATGATGAACTGCCTGCCTTCGTTGAGCTGACCAGAAAACGCCCAATCAATGTCCGGTTCATTGAGTTCATGCCCTTCAAGGCAAATCAATGGAATTCAGGAACATTCGTCCCGTACTCGACAATGAGAAGCAACATTGAACAACAGTACGAGTTGCTGCCGGATGACACGGTTCAGGGCGCCGTGGCTCGGGATTTCAGGATTGCGGGATTTGCCGGGTCCGTCGGCTTCATTACCTCCATGTCTGACCACTTCTGCGATAGCTGCAATCGTCTTCGTCTGACCGCCGATGGATCGATCAAATCCTGCTTGTTCTACTCCGCAGAGGTCAACCTGCGTTCCGCACTTAGGGGCGGCGCGAGCAATGAGGTGTTGGAGGACATAATCCGTTCCGCCGTGATCCTGAAACCCCAGCAGCATCCCGACATGGACGATCTGGTTGAATTGGAGAACCGCTCCATGATTGAAATCGGAGGTTAGTAATGCGTGACGAGAATGCAGACAGCATCATTCATGTTCCCAAAGACGCGAGCGAGATAAACTCCGGAGAACAAGTTACGGTCACCTTATTACGATGGGGTCATTTATGAATCATGCCGCTGGAAAAATCATTGCGGTATCCATCAGTAAGAAAAAGGGAATTCCAAAAACCAACATCTCTGCTGCGAGGCTGGTGGAGGAATGGGGTATTGATGGCGACGTCCATGCAGGCAATTGGCATCGGCAGATAAGTCTGCTGGCGATGGAAAGTATAGAGAAGATGCGCGCAAAGGGGCTCAACGTTCGTCCCGGCGCGTTTGCCGAGAACATTACGACTGAGGGCATTGATATACCGAACCTTTCGGTTGGCGATCGTCTGCGCATCGGCGAAACCGAGTTGGAGGTAACCCAGATCGGTAAGGAGTGTCACACAAAGTGTGCGATCTACTATCGCGCCGGCGATTGTGTAATGCCGCGTGAGGGAATCTTTGCCCGTGTCGTCCATGGAGGAAAGATATCCGCCGGAGATGGAGTCGATGTTACTCCAGTGATGGTGTCTTCTCATCCACAAGTAACCAACTGATCCTGCGCAACAAATGGAAATTCCCTGGGTTTTCCTCCCCCTGTTTTTTCTCGTGGCCGCATTGTATTCATCTGTGGGCCATGGAGGTGCGTCGGGGTACCTCGCGCTGTTTGCGCTCAGCGGGATGGCTGCCCCTTCGGTCATTCCCGTGGCTCTCGTTCTCAACATCACCGTCGCTGCAATCAGTTTTTTCAATTACTGGAAGCGTGGCCACTTCTCGCTCTCTCTTCTCCTGCCGTTTGTCGTGACGTCCGTCCCCGCTGCATATCTCGGCGGACAGACAACCGTGGATGATGAGGTGTTCAGACTTGTGCTGGGGTTGGCGCTGCTGCTCGTTGCTGTGAGGCTTCTGTTCATCCGGGAACTCCGGCAGCGATCGGGTTCAATGAGCCGGATGCAACGATGGGTTATTGCAGCGCCCGTCGGGTTGGTCCTTGGATTCCTTTCGGGGATGGTGGGGATTGGCGGTGGCGTGTTTCTCAGCCCGGTGATTCTCTTGCTCGGTTGGGCAGAGATGAAGCGGACAGCCGCCGTCTCCAGTGCTTTCATTGTGCTGAATTCCATGAGCGGGCTTCTCGGCCATTTCGCACGCGGCACCAACATCGCACTGCCTGTCATAGTCCTCGTCGCCGCGGTTGTGCTCGGTGGATTCCTCGGCTCTCGACTTGGTGCGCAGCGCTTGAGTGGCAAGCACCTTCAAGTTGCACTTGGACTTGTTCTTGTGGTTGCAGGTGGCAAATTGATTCTCCCATGGTTGATGTAGGCTTATGATTCGAGCGGATGAGATTACAGGTGTTGTTCTTGCCGGGGGCAAGAGCACACGCATGGGGCAGGACAAAGCATTGTTGATGTTGAATGGAAAACCGTTCATCCAGCATATTGCAGAAGCACTGCGGACTGTGTTCGAAGAGGTCATCGTCAGTGCCAACACGACAGAGCACAACTTCCTCGGTCTGCCGGCGGTGAAAGACGTATACGAAAACTGTGGTCCGCTTGGCGGTATTCATGCAGCGTTGGGATCGGTGAAGACTCCGTATGTCTTTACTGTCCCATGTGACACTCCACTTCTCGTTCCAGCAATGGTAGAAACGCTTCTCGCTGAAGCAATGCCCGACCTCATTACAATTGCATCCACCGCCGATCGTTTTCAGCCATTGGTGGGTGTGTATCCCAAAGGCTGTCGATCAGCGATGTCTGATTTTCTTGAGTCTGGGCAGAGGAAGGTGAAGGACTTTCTTGACACAGCAACATATCGCACTGTCCGCCTTGAAGCATGGGCGGAGAGGCTGCAGAACATCAATGAGGCGGGTCAGTATCGGGGACTGATACGCTAGATTTGGCTTGGGTCTCTTGTGCGTTGTGTTCTTCGGCAGGGAGTACTGGTATTCGACCCGAACACATCAGTGAAGCCATCCGGTACAGGAGCCTCGACAGGAATCTCCTCTCGTGATTGAGTTCACGCCAGACTCTTCTTGTTTACTACTTCCTGCATTTCATCTCACAAACATGCGCGCCATGTTCTACCCAATTTTCACTTAATAGACATCTTCACGGGTTGAACAAAAATATATCTCGCGTCATACCTGCTGGGTTCTTGACAATCTCTCCTGCACGGTGCATATTGAACGTGAGCTTTTTCCCTTCCTGTTGTAGCACTCAAACACGTTCAGACATACGTCGTCGGGAGTACATGTGGGACAACAACAGATTCTGTTCCTCGTTCTCGGTATGTGCATTGTCGGGATTGCCGTGTCTGTCGGATTCATCAGCATTCAGGAGCAGGCTGTCGGTGATAACCGGACAGTCATCTTCGATGAACTACGACAGCTCGGTATCAAGGCACAAACATATTATCGACAGCCGTTTGATGTAGGGGGCGGCGGAGGATCTTTCTTGCGGGTGAACATGCTTCCCAACGGCCTTGAAACTTTCGGCGGCGCGCGATCCACTCCACATGCAGAGTTTCTCATCAAGCGGAGTGGCAATTCTTCACGGACACAAATACTCGCAGTCGGGACAACCGGTGGTATCAACCCCGCGCTTCCCGTACGGATGTTAATGACCGTTTGGCCTGACAGCACACACATTGATGTCCTGAACTGACAGGTCCTTCCGCGCACGTAACCCACTTTATCATTACCTCAACCGGCTACTCTGTCATCAGCGTTGAATCTCCACGCCGCTTTCCGTACCTTGGTGTGCAAGCCTTGCCTTAGGATCTCATCAGAAGGAAGAGAATGCACAAGGTAACATTGATTCCGGGAGACGGGATTGGTCCGAGCATTGCCGATGCTGCCGTCAAGATCATCGCAGCCACGGGGGTGAAGATTGATTGGGACAAAGTAGAGGCTGGCCTGAGCGCGATTGATAAGTACAAAGATCCGCTCCCGCCCCACGTGACAGAGTCCATCGCTCGTACCCGCGTTGCACTAAAGGGGCCTCTCACGACGCCGGTCGGTTCCGGTTTTCGGAGCGTGAACGTTGCGCTCCGCAAGGAGTTCGATTTATACGTCAACCTCCGTCCGGCGAAGTCATTTGAGGGAGTTCCGTCGCGGTACAAAGATATTGATCTGGTGATTGTTCGGGAGAACACGGAGGAATTTTACGCAGGCATCGAGCACTACATTGATCCGTCACGAAGTGCAGCTGAGACCATCGGTATTGTGACACGATCCGGCTCTGAGCGGATCGTAAAATACGCCTATGAGTATGCTCGCGAACAGAAGCGGAAAAAGGTAACCACAGTCCACAAAGCCAACATCCTGAAATATACAGGGGGGCTTTTTCTTGAAGTGTCACGCGCCGTTGGTGCGCAGTATCCGGATCTGATCACCAATGACAAGATTATCGACAACATGGCGATGCAGATGGTTGTGAACCCCCATCAGTTTGACGTCATTGTCACGACAAATCTTTTTGGCGACATTCTTTCCGATCTCGCTTCGGGGCTTGTTGGGGGCCTTGGACTGGCGCCCGGCGCCAACATCGGGTACACTGCTTCAATTTTCGAGGCGGTCCACGGAAGCGCGCCGGATATAGCGGGGAAGAACCTCGCCAATCCCTGTGCCCTTGTGCTGGCGGCGGCGATGATGCTCCGGCACCTGAAGGAGAGCAGCGCCGCCGATAGAATTGAGAATGCGGTTGCGGCCGTGTTGAAAGAAGGTAAATCGGTGACGAGGGACTTGAGTCCTGCCCACGCTGTGGGGACCATAGAGATGACGGAAGCTATCATCGGAAAGCTGTAACGCGAATGCAGCGGAATGGTGGCCATTCCGCTGCACGTCCGAGACGACGAGAAGAACTACTGAGTCAGCCTTTTCCCTTCAACGTCACACAACACCGTCTCGCCCAGGTGAAGGCTTGTTACACTTTCCTTTACCACGTTCAAATCTCCTACCACTACTACTGCCATCCGCGATGTATCAAGGTACTTTTGAGCCGCGTTGTGCACCTCATCCAGTGATACCTTGTTGATGTTAACGAGGTACGTGTCATAGTAGTTTTCCGGGAGCTGATAAAGGACAACGTTCTGAAGCGCTCCTGCAATTTGAGCCGGCGTCTCAAAGCCAAGTGCGAAGTTGCCTGTCATTCCCTTCTTTGCAAACGCAAGCTCCCCGGTCGTAATCCCTTCCTTGTACATGCGGTCGATCTCGTGAATGAACTCCTGGACCGCACTGTCCGTCTTGGCTGTTGTCACCCCGCCGCCGGCCACAAAAGGCCCAGCTTGCTTGTTGAATGAAAATCCGGATCGGGCACCATACGTGAAGCCTCGTTTTTCCCGCAAGTTGATGTTCAATCGACTGGAAAACTGTCCCCCGAGTATCCGGTTCATGATGGTGATCGGGAAGAAATCTGGCGTGTTCCTCGCCGCGGCGGGCGAACCGATCCGGATCTCCGATTGCGCAGCGCCGGGTTTGTCAATCAGATAGACGCACCTCCGGTTGATGGAGGGGGAGGGAGGGAGGGAACCTGTTGGGACAATCGCAGATTTCCACGCGGCGAGTCCTTTTTCCAGTCGCTTCGTGATGTCCTTAAGAGTAACATCGCCAACAACAATCAGCGTTGCATTGTTCGGCCGGTAGTAGGTATTGTAGAACGCGACGAGATTCTCACGAGTCATTGCGTTCAGTGACCTCTCCGAGCCAGAGGCATCGTTACCGTAGGGATGGTGTGCTCCGTACAGGATGAAGTTGAATGCAAGGGATGCAATAGTCCCGGGGCGATCCTTCTGCTGAAGGAGGCCCGTGAGGCGCTGCTTCTTCAGTCTCTCAAACTCCTTTTGAGGAAAGGTGGCGTTGGAGATGACATCGGTGAATACTGCAACGGCGTCATCAAGACGGCGGGTGATCGTGTTCAACGAAACAAATGACCCATCCACGGTTGACCGCGTGGTGAGATTTGCGCCAAGAAATTCCAGTTCATCGGCAATGGAGAGAGCGTCTCTACTAACGGTGCCTTCATCCAGAACTTCGGCCGTCATGGAAGCGATCCCCGGTTTGTCGATGGGATCGTGGTCTGATCCCGACTGGATCACAAGGTTGAAGGCCACCATAGGAAGCTCATGGTCCTCCACGAGCCACACAGAGAGTCCGTTGGTCAGAGTTGCCTTCTGAATCTTCGGGAGTTGTACGGTTGGCGTCGCCAGTGCCTCAGGTCTCTTGGTCCGGTCCAGCTCTCCCTGACTTCGTGCGCTAAAAAATGCAAAGGTCATCATGATGACGAGGATTGTTGAGGTGCTCATTCGATATTCTCCTTCTGTTTCAGTGTCTTCGGTTCTGCAGCCAACTCCGGTTTCCCTTCGGGGACCACGCTTAGCACGACTTTATTCTCGGTCAGGATCTTTCGGGCAACGTCGAGAACCTCCTGTGGAGTGATACCCTTGAACCTGTCGAACTCAGTGTTGAAGTTGTTGGCATCACCCGTCAGGGTGAAATACGTTGCGAGGGCGTTGGTTTTGCCGAAGACGGTGGCCCGACTGTTGATCAGCTGCGCCTCTTTGTTGTGCAGTGATTTCTGAATCTCACGCTCTGTGACACCGTTCTTCAAAAGTTCCTGCAGCGCCTCATTCACTGCTGCCTCCATCTCAGTGAGCGTCTTGCCAGGTTTGGCGGTAACTTGTATTCCTACTTCGCCGGCAATCTCAGAGCCGTTTTGATAGGATATCACTGATTGCGCAACCTGCTTCTCGTAAACGAGAGACTTGTAGAGTCGGGAGTTTTTCCCCACACTCAGAACATCTGTGAGCACATCCAGGACGGCATCCTCACGAGTATTGAGTCGTGCGCTTGGCCAGGTGACATAGAGCCGCGGAAGCTGGACTTTGTCCTGGAAAACCAACCGTTTCTCTTCCGAGAGCATGACTGGTTTTGGTGATGGGCGTTCGATTTCTGTCCCCCTCGGCATCGGGCCAAAGTATTTCTCCACCCAATTCCTCACTTGCAGAGGATTGAAGTCACCACCAATCACGAGACAGGCATTATTGGGAGCGTAGTAGGTGCGGAAGAAACTCATAACGTCCTCGAGCGAGGCAGCGGAGAGGTCTTCCATGGATCCGATCACCGGCCAACTATACGGGTGCTCGGGTGGATAGAGTGCCGCAGCGATCTTTTCGCTGGCAGTTCCATATGGTTGATTATCGACGCCCTGCCGGCGCTCGTTCTTTACCACATCCCTTTGGTTGTCCAGTTTCTGTTGTGTCATCGCCGGGAGAAGGAAACCCAT
>DASRUE010000130.1:0-2533 GCA_035687895.1 Bacteroidota bacterium
TTCTCGTAGATGTCCGCCAGGATCCAGAGCGTCGAGAGATCGGCAAGCTCGAACAACTCCGCATTTGCTTCCACGTAAGCTCCTTGTCGAACCTTGCTTTCAAGGATTGTTCCAGCGAATGGAGCGCGAACGACGAACAACGTATTTGGCGTGCGGCTGGATTCGATGTCCTGGATCTCTTCACCGCTCAAACCAACAACAGCAAGCTTTCGATGTGCAGACTCGTAGATCGCCTTTGCTATGGCTTTTTCCTCCAACGCTGATTGCTGGATCCTATTCCATCGGCTTGCCGATTGCAGGAACTCGTTTTGCATTGTGAGGTACTCCTGGCTGTACATTTCCAGCAATACGCCCCCTTGCACCACTTGATCATTCGTAAACACTCTGACTTTTTCTATCCTTCCGGCGAGCCGGGCAGTAATTTGCGCAAGACGACGCTCATTGAAGCTTACTTTCCCCGGAAGTGTCAACGGAATCGGAACAGACTTGGCTTCGACTGTTTCGACCTTGATGCCAGCATGGAACACCTTGTGTTTGTCCAGATGAACGATGGAACTCTCTGATGATTCTGCCCCATGTTCGCCATGGTGTTCCCCGGCTTCAGGTTGTTGTTCCTTCCCACATCCGGCAACCATGAGCATTGTCAGAACAACAGAGAGAGTGCAATTGAGATAGGCAACAATTCTCATCGTGTACTCCAATTGTGGTTAGTCTTCAGATGGAAGCTCTGCGGCCGCTTCCAGTTCAGCGACTGCAACATTGTAGTTGTGCAACGCCCGCAGATACTCAACGCTTGTTGCCCGGTATGTACGATATACATCGATCAGGTTGAGGACGTCAATCTGATTTCGTTGATACTGCGAAATGGCGGTCGAAAGAATATCCTGTGCATCCATTACCAAGGATGCATCAAACGTTCTGACCTGAGACTCCGCCACCCGCACAAGTTCAATTGCATTCAGGATACTCGAACGTACTCGCCGTGCAAGAGCCGACTGATTCACCGATGCCATATCCGCGAGCGCAGATGCTTCTTGCACCAGACCCTTCGGCTCCTGCCAGAACCAAAGCGGCAGCGACATCTTGAACTCCAAACCCCACAAATTGCGCGCATCTCCGCGCCATTGACTCGCGAGGCCGATCTCGAAATCGGGAAGATAAGTGGTCTTTGCCAAAGAAAGTGATTTCTCCTGGCGACTGGCGACGAGTTCTGCAATTCTTATTGTCGCACTTCTTCGGGCCAGGAAATCAAGCAATGAGTCATCCCGAAATACGATCGGTGAGTAGGATAGGCCGTCGACTAAGCCCAAGGCATCCTCGGGGCTTTTTGCCATGAGGATATTGAGTTGTCTCTGGCGGACACGACGCTCCCTCTTTGCATCGGAAAGATCGTTATTGAGACGCGTGATCTCAATTCTCGCCCTCACGACATCGAGGTAGTTGCTTTGTCCACCCTGGTATCGAGCCGTGAGAAGTTGCTGAAAATCCTTCAGCAGATCCAGTTGCTCCTCGATCCCATTGAGAATGCCCTCGCTGAAGAGAAGGCTGTGGTACGCATGCTTGACTCGTTCAGTGAGAATTGTCTTCATCCGTTGCAGAGCGAGGAGAGCCAGTTCCTTGTCGAGAGTCGCCACGTCGATGCGTCCGCCCCGCTTCGTCGGGAACTCAAGTGCCTGCGAAAGACTGATATCGCGTTCTTCCGCTGCGCCAAGACTGAAAGCAGACGGGCTTTCATTCCAGGCAACGCCGAATTCAGGGTTTGGGATTCGACCAGCCTGGAGGACACGCCCCTCGGCGGCGTCGATTTCTTTCTCTGCTTTCAGGACATCCTGATTGTTCTGAAGTGCCAGGGTAATGGCATCCGGCAAGGAGAGCTTCTCGTGTGTTTGCGACAAGGCTGCAAACGAACCAAGCAGAAAGAGCAATCCTGCCTTAACGACAAGACGTTCCAAGGTGAACCTCATTGTGTATGTTTACTGTCGAGTTTGACTCAGGAGAAACCAACACCCACGCGTCCAACACGTGGGCCGGCGCTTGAAGAAGAGCTATGAAGGCAGGGGAGGGTGATAGATCGGTCGAGAAGGAGCAGAAGGTGTTGTAATGACGATTTCGGTGCCCGTGTCTGATACAGGTGGATGATAGTCGGTCGTGAATGCGTGGGCAGGTACTGTAGGGATATGGCAAATGCATGTGCAGTCAGTTGAGCTGCTGCTTTCAGTCGAACCCGGATGGTTGGCGAAGAGGGAACAGATGAGCGAGGAACATTGATCATCGCTTGTTCCTGACCAGCAATCAGCATCGCCGCACCACAAGAGAGAGATAGTCAGAAGAAGGACTTGAAACAGGGTGACAGCAAGAACTGCTTTCTTGAAGAGACGTTTCATCGTTGCTTAAGATATGAAAATGTGGCATCAAAGCAAAGTCAGGAGTATGAACCCATGAAATGCAGGACGGCCAGGGAAGCAATCCCGGCCGTTCTTCTCACCACATCGTTCTGCATTTTACTCAACAAGCATTTCTTTCTTCTCGCCCT
>DASRUE010000131.1:0-7704 GCA_035687895.1 Bacteroidota bacterium
TTTTCACCCCGCGAGCTCTTCCGATCCCAGAACGGGACAAGCGTCCACAGCAATCCAGCGATGCCAAAGGCCATAATGCCGAACACCTCACCATCGACGATCCACAATTGAGCAGGGATGTACTTCAGCGTTTGGAACATGAACATGAAATACCACTCAGGTCTTATACCGGCTGGTGCCGGGGCAAAGAGGTCGGCTTTCTTCCCTAATTCCCACGGGAAGAACACAGCAAGAATCGCCAAAAGGTTCAACACCAACAGCCAGAAGAGCAAATCTCGCAGAAGGAAGTTGGGGAAAAAAGGCATGGTCTTCCGTTCGGCAGTCTGCGAGTTTTCCACATCAATAGGTTCACTCATCCCCTGTCTTTGAACGAGGATGAGATGAATGCCGAGCAGTACTGTGAAAATGCCAGGAAGAACAGCAACGTGGAAGCCAAAGAATCGTGAGAGAGTCGCTCCCGTCACTTCCTCACCACCACGCAAGAAGATCATGATCGGCTCGCCGATGATCGGCAGCACCCCGGCAATGTCGGTGCCAACCTTCGTTGCAAAGAACGCGAGCTCATTCCACGGGAGCAGATAGCCGCTGAAGCCGAACCCGAGCGCCAAGAAGAACATGAGCATACCGGTCAGCCAGGTCATTTCGCGCGGATTGCGATATGCCTTGGTGAAATAGACGCTGAACATATGGATCATCGCCGAAAGAACAAAGAGATTTGCCGCCCAGCTGTGGATGGAGCGGATGAGCCAACCGAATTCCACCTTCGACATGATGAACTGTATGCTTTCAAACGCAAGCTGCTCGCTCCCTTTGTAATAGAGCAACAGAAGAATTCCCGTGACGACCTGGATGATGAAAAGGAAGAGCGATACTCCGCCGAAGTAGTACCACACCGAATGACTGTGGACGGGCACATACTTCTTGCCGAGGAATTCGACCAGGTCCTCAAGATGAACTCGTTCGTTGACCCAGCGATAGAGTTTGATCCATAGCTTTGTCATGCGTTTTTCGAAATCGAGACCTCCTCCCCCTGAAGTATGACCTTGAATTCATCCAACGGGCGTGGAGGTGGGCCGGACACATTGCGTCCGTTCAGATCATACTTACCATTGTGGCACGCACACCAGATGACACCCATATCTTTCTGGTACTGGACAGTGCAGTCGAGGTGAGTACATGTTGCCGAGAACGCTCGCATTTCACCACTCGCCGTTCGCACAAGGATGACTGGCTTGTTGCCAAACCGGACGATGGTTCCAGTGTCTCTCTCAATCTCACTCAACTTTCCCGCCTTCACACTGTTGACTTCTACTTCAGCTTGTTTGGGAGGGGTCAGGTACGCGAGAAGCGGGTACACAATAGATACAACCCAGGCAAAAAGTCCACCGCCGAGGACGTACTTTAGGAAATCACGCTTACCTTGCTCGCGTGGTGATGCGTTGTGTTCGTTCATCAAGAAACTCGTAGGTGACTCAGTCCAGTTGAGGTTTTTGTGATGCAATCAGCTTACGCCTGACCAAGAGCGGGCTTCTTGGTCGAATCCCAAGGCGGCAATATTTTCGTCAAAATTGCAAGAACAATCAAGGGCAAAACCAAAAGAACCAGCGCCATTAACAATCCCTCGATCCCTGTCAGATCCATCTTGTATGCGGTGAGACCGCGGAAGCTCTTTGAAAACATCTGGCCGCCAACCACAACGTTCCACCGGGTGGCAAAAATCCCCAACTGAATCAGGATCACTGAGACAAAGTAAAGAAGCTTCCTCAATTCTTCCTCAAACTTGAAGAGCTTCACCCCGATGATTATCCCCAGAGGTATCAACATCCCCAGAAGTACCTGGATGATAACCAGGCTGACGAACAGCTTATCCATCACCATCTGTGAAAGGATCTTGATCGATTCCTCACTCTCATAGAGACGGTGAATGAAGTCGAGCAACTCAAGAGAAAAGTCGACAATGACTGCGTAGAAGAGGAACGACGCCATCTTATCCAGGCAAGCCATGTCAATCTTCTGGCCTCTGAACGGGGTTATCACCATGTAGAGAATGATCACCAGTGCAATGCCCGAAACGATCGCCGAAAACAGAAACACAATCGGCATGAGTACGCTGCTCCACCACGGGTTAGCTTTGATGGAGCCAAAAATAAACCCCACATAGCCATGCAGGAGAAATGCAGACGGGATACCAATAATGGTGATCCCCTTGACAATCTTTTTGTCGAACTCAACGGCTTTGTCACTCACATCAGTCGAGAAGAGCGAGATGACTTTGTGGATCCACCTCATCGGGGGTTTTTCCTGTTGCGACCAGACGATGATGTCCTTCCGGTAAGTGAACCAGATCTCCAGGATGAGGACTACCATGAGGTACCATGCATACACAAAGCCGAACATTGCCATCGCCGATGTGAAGTTCGGGTTCAGGAAGATCTCAAATGAGCGCTCCGGATGACCAAGATGCAAGAGAAGTGGAAGAGGAGCAATGAGAAGGAATGCAAGCGCCGTGAGAAGTGAGAGCCTGTAGACGGCCTGCACCTCTTTGATGTTGAACACTTTGACAAGCGAAGCGAGAATGAATGCACCGGCAACAAGTCCGGTCAGGTACGGATAGACGACCACAAGAATTCCCCAATGAACTTCTATCTCGTTTGGATAGATGTAGCCTCCCACTTGCTTGAGGACCTCAAACAGTTTTTCATCCATTGGACTCATCGAACCTCCCCATCAAGGTTGGAATACGACACTTTGGGCTCGGTATTAAGCGAGGGTTTGAGCACGGAGAGCTTGTTCATGCGCCTGAATCTGGTCAATGGACTCGCGCTGCTTCTCATCTCGCCAAAGATTCTTGCCTGCGTCGGGCAAACTTCAACACACGCCGGCAGCAATCCCTTCGTAATACGGTGATAACAGAACGTACATTTGTCGGCTGTTTCCGTTTTCGGGTTGAGATACCGGGCACCGTACGGACACGCCTGAATGCAGTACCTGCAGCCGATGCATCGGTTCTCATCGACAAGAACAACGCCATCCTCTGTCTTGAACGTTGCTCCGACGGGACACACCTGCACGCAGGGAGGGTGATCGCATTGGTTGCAGAGTTTTGGTACGAAGAAACTCCTCATCACGTCCCGCTCACCCACAGTCTGATTCAAACCTTCAATTCTCGTATCGATGTTCTGGACGACCACCTCACCGTCTTGCCTGATGGTGTATCGCTCCACCCATGTGCGGAAGTAAAACGGTTCTTTCGGTACGTCGTTTTCGTCCTTGCACGCTTCGGCGCATCGGCCGCATCCGATGCACTTGTCTATTTGAATGCCCATGCCATAGTAGTGTTTCGATGCGTCGTACTCTGCGGCTTTGGCAGTCGATTTCCTGAGCAATACGCCGAGAAAACCTCCGGGAATGGCAAGCGCGAAGAGCTTTGCGACAAATCTCCGTCGTTCCATGGCTACTTAACCTCCGGCATGTGTGGATAGTGACATTGCCAGCAGAGATACTTCTCGCCGTGTGTCGCAAGGTCAATCTTGGGGGTCTCTTTGACCCCCGAATCTTTGCGGTGACATTTTCCGCAGAACTCTCTCTCACTCGGTGTCGTTGCACGAACAAGCCGTGGCGTTACTTTGTGTTCGGTCGGTACCGCGTGGCACGTCGTACATTCGAGCGTAACGTGCGGCGAGATCGACTTCGTCCTCGCAATTTCGGCATGGCAAGCTTGGCACTCCTGCGGCACGTGCGGGGGTTTTGGGTCGTGCGGATTGTGGCACGTTATGCAGGGCTTCAACGGATTATGCGCTGCAGGATTAATCTGAGGAAATCCCGTGGGTCTTGAAGGATCGAACGCATGGCAGCGCACGCAGAACTCTCTCATCTTCGGCAGATTGGGTTTGGTCTCGGTCGGATTCTCAACATGCTCTATTGCCGGACCGTGGCATGTTTCGCAGGAGAGGTTTCGGTGATATCCGCCCTTCTTCACATTAAACTCATCATGGCAATCGGCGCAGGCGTTTGAGCCAGCATGCCTGACTGGCTTTGCCGTCTCCCGTTCCACGGTGGTGCTTACATGCAACTCAGTGCTCTTCAGTGAAGGAGGTAGAATCGCCCTCACCAACAGAAATCCTCCCACCAGGACGACAAAGACGACGGAGAGTCTCCGAAGAGATTCAGGCATGGACTGAAAGAGGTTCTTCATGTAGCACCTTCCATATCGAACGAGTGCTCACTGTGGATTATGACAATCACTACAATTGGTCTCTTTCCAGGCATCACCGATATCGACAGGATGGTGATACTCTACACCGCCAAGCGACAAACGGAGTGTGTCGCGCTCAAACTGCTGCGCAAGGATTGTGTGGCACACATTGCAGTCCCTCGACAATACTTTGCCGTCATCCGAAACGTGTTTGTCGTCGTGGCAGCGGAAGCAACCATTGTAGTACATGTGCCCAATATTATCGGTGAATTTTTTCCAGTTCACGCGCATTTCCGGAAAATAGCTGCGACCAAAGATCTCTTGTACATGGACGATAGCGCTATCGATCAAAGTTTGTTTTTTCGATGCGATCTCCGGATAGTTGCTCTTGTAATATTCCTCTATTGTCATTTTGATGCTGTCGAGAGCACCTTGTTTGGTACTGTACGAGTCGTCAAGAGTCTTCACCGCAATGCTCTTCACGTTTGGGAGTTTTGGATCAATCCATCCTAACGACATCACGTGATTTACTGAACGAGCACCCGGGTGGTAGATATGCGAGGGGCGATTGTGGCAGTCGATGCAATCCATGCGACGGGTGAATGCCCTCTTCAGCGAATCATCCGAAACCGACATCTCGGTGCTGCGGTAGGTGGTTACCCTCCCATCCGGCGTTTTTGAACGGACCCACGGGATAACTTGCCGCTGCGTGTCGAGAGCCGCATACGTAACCTCATGAGCGATGTTCATATGCCAGTGAATCCCTGACGTGGGACCTGCTTCGATGTTGCCACCACCAATCTTCATCAGGAGGTTGAGCGTCCATTTGGTGTTCTGCTCATCCGAAATGAAGTACGTGTTGGTGTGTTGCTTTTCACTGTAGAAATGCTTTGGCCAATGACACTGCTCGCATGTTTCTTGTGCGGGACGCAAGTTCTCGATCGGAGTCGGAATCGGCCGCGGAAACTTGTTGAATGTCACCGCGTACATCTGATACGAACCCGAGATCTTCGACCGGACGAACCAGCCAGCTCCCGGACCAATGTGACATTTCACGCAGCCAACTCGCGCGTGAGGTGAATACTGATACGCTGTGTATTCAGGCTCCATCACCTCGTGACACGTCTCTCCGCAGAACTGATCTGAATCCGTATGCTCGTACGCCTTGAAACTGCCGAACGCGGAGAAGAGCAACAAGAGAATTGTTCCAAGTGAAAGAATCATGAACATCCGTCGGTGACGTGGATTATTCATGTCGATTTGTGGAAAGTGCATCCCGTGAGGTTTTCCAGCACGCTCACGTCGATGCTCACGGATGACACCCAAGCCAGCAACAAGAAGACCCATGATCATTATTGCCGGTAGAATCACGAACGCAATGATCCCCATGTACGGCTTTGGTGTACCAGACATCGTCTCCAGGAGCATAAGAAAGAGAACAAGGCCGAAGCTGACGGCAGCAATGGCAGCTCCGGCAAGCGTAACTGGGTTATTGAACGATCTTGGGAAGAATCGCTTCATGTGGTTGCTCTGGAGTAGTCGGACATAGGGTTTTCAAGACTGGGGGCTCTCTGCTCTTGAAGCTTCGCTGCGAAGTTAACACAAGTCATCCAGAGTTGCCAGAAATATTTTTGTACTTATCGATACGCAAACAACATCGCGTAGATAATCCACACGACGATACTGAAGCCAATAGCAAGAGCGGTCCATCCGAAAACGCGCACCGTTCTGATCACGATGGGAGGGTACGGCTCGACAAGGTACGTATCGAGTGTGCCATTCTTGACGAGCGCCTCATACTCCGCAGGCTTGTCCTCTTTGAACTCTTCAAGTCCCATCCGCCCTGTGAACACCACAATATCCATCGGAAACTTCTCGGGACGGAGGTGTGTATTAAAGAAGTGTACTGTGAAGATGAACCCCACCGCAAGCAGTGCTTCGTCGCTGTGAATGATGGTGGCAATATTAAGGAACGAGCCGGGGATAAACTGCGTGAAGAACTCCGAAAACCAGAGCATCAGCCCCGTCGAGCCAATCACGAAGACCCCCCAGAACACCGCGAAGTAATCAAATTTCTCCCAATACGTCCAGCGGCCATACTTTGGACGGGGACCCTTGCCGATGAACCACTTCAGATTGCCGATGAAATCGTTGAGGTCCTTCCTATTAAACATCATGGAGTCCGGACCAAACAGGAGAGCGGGCCATGACGGATATTCTTTGCGCCGCTTTTGAACGAGGTCGATGATGTGAGTGATGAACAGACCAATCATAATAACTGCCGCAAAGCGGTGAATAAACCCCGCCGACTCGTATCCACCAAATACCCGCGAAAGGAATGAGGCCCAACCTGTGTATGAAAACTTCAGCGTCATCCCTGTAAGCGCAAGACTCATGAAGCTTATGATCATGAGAATGTGCAACGTTCGGTTGAGGCGCGTGAAGCGAAGGAACTGCTTCTCTTCAGTGGCAGCGTTTTCTATCGGCTGGGGTGGCGCTGGTGCCGCAGCGGTGTTCACAGGTGGTGTTGTCTCCATCAAACTACTCCGTCCTTCGTGGCACTGTCGCCCTCCCGTTTCTTTTGCACTATGCTTGAAAGCTTTGTCTGTTCAGGCTTTTTGCTCAAAGCTCTCCTCATCTGCAGTGCACGTGGCAGCCACAGTAACGTATGCACGCCGCCTAAGATGAACGTGCCTACAAGGAGCGACGTCATTCCCCAAAACGTCCAGAAGAGAAACGGATACTTCTGCGGGTCATGATGCGTTGCGTGGGTGAGGTATCCCGCAAATCGTCGCGTTGCACCTTCGTGACACTTCTGGCACGTTGTGACAACATTGTCGTGACTGAGATGCGACTTTGGATCGGCAACGGGGAGAATATCATGCGCCCCGTGGCAGTCGTAGCACTTGGCTGTCTTCGTGTAGCCCAGTTGGGAGACTTTGCCGTGGTATGTATCGAAGTAAGTCTTGGCAATGTTCTCGTGACACCGTCCGCATTTCGTCATGATGTCCAACTTGAATCCGGATTCGTCGGCACGGCTGATGGTGTGAGCACTATGACAATCACTGCAGATGGGAAGCGGCTTGTCGGTCTTCCCTACTTTGACGTGATGAATACTTTTCTCGAACTGTTCCTCGATACCATGATGGCACCGTCCACACGTAGCAGGAACATTTTTCGGATTGACGCTTGACAATGAATCAGACTTCGGCAAAACACTGTGGGCGGTGTGGCAGTTCGTGCATGTTGCTGTCACTGTCAGCCCGCTCTTCATCAGACCCTTGCCGTGAATGCTCTCGGTGTAATGTTCGATGATCTCGTGTTGGGTTCCCGTATACCGCATTGCCGCTTTCTGTCCTTCGCGATGGCACTGGGCACACAGTCGCGGGATGTTCGTAGCAAACGTCGGCGACACGGGTTCGAGTTTCCCTTTCACAGCATGCGTCCCGTGACATTCCTTGCACGTCGGTCCATTGGGATCGTTCTTCGCAACAAGCTTACCATGCATA
>DASRUE010000132.1:0-8708 GCA_035687895.1 Bacteroidota bacterium
GCCCGTGATATCCCACTGACGTTTGATTTCTACGGAAACATCCGGATGCAGGCCTATGGCAACGAGAGCCCGTTCTCCCGGTCGGCACGTAACCAGAGTCGCATCTACCGCCTCTCGCTCGAGTACAACGACGGGATGAACATTGCGTCGATCGGGAGGATTGTGCCGACGTTCTCTCCCACTCTTGGAGCAATCGATGGTGTACTGCTGGCGCGGCGAGTGGGGAATGTCCTCGTTGGATCGTCGTTCGGTTTCCAACCTGGTTTTTCACAGCGAGGGACTGATACCGACTACCGGAAGGGAGCGGCATTCGTTTCCTTTGAGATGAATGGTGCCTCGACAGGATCGGTGACAGCCACCTACGCACGTAGCTACTTCCAAACCACACTCGACAGGGAAGTGGCGAGTGTGTACGCGTATTTTATGGCCTTGGGGCGGCTATCGGTCTACGCGAACAGTGAGGTCGATTTACGGAAGAAATCGGGCGATCAGTACATCCTCTCTCCTTCATTGACGACTATGTTCATGACGGTGAACTACAGGTTCACGCAAGTCCTGTCGCTCGGGATTGGAGGAGACGCGTCCCGACCGCTGTACACATACCAGGCCGCGAGAGCGATTCCCGATTCGCTGCTCGATAGAAAACTGCGTGCCGGTGTCACGTTTCATATGAACATCTATCTCCCGGGAGGGATTTCACTCTACAACACCTATACTCCCCGTTCCGGCCAGGGCTCATTTGCGAAGAACTACTCGGATTATGCCTCACTGACATTCTCCAATATCGCGTCGAGTGGCATCACTCTCCGATCGAACGTCAATTTCAATGAGAGCGAGTTCACCCGTTCGGTCGGATACGGAGGATATCTCCAGCATCATTTCTTTGATTCCTTCGACCTGACGCTCCGGTACCAGCAGTACATGTACACTGTGAAGCGGCTCGGTGAGAGGAACACCAGCACGACGCTCGGTGCGGATCTCATTGTGCCGATCACCCGCTCGCTCAGCTTGATGACCAGTTATGACCGGCTGCGCGGGTACGGGGCGGATTCGCATTCGGTGTTCGCTGAGTTCAGTGTGAGGTTCTGATGGAGTCGACTATCACATATATCATCTTTGGAACCCTGCTCGCGGTGATCGCCGTTCCCCACTGGCGGAAGACTGCGAAACACAAACGGGAAGCGGCGCGGACGCTGGATAAAAACGAAAAGGCGGGCATGCTGGCCCCCGTGACGCTCCACCCGAAGATCAATGTGTTGACATGCATTGGATGTGCAAGTTGTGTGCGGGTGTGCCCGGAACACGTACTTGGTATCGTCAATGGCCGTGCTTCAATAGTGAGCGGGCTGAAGTGTATTGGTCATGGGGTCTGCGTGGAAGTTTGCCCCGTGGGTGCTATCACTCTTGGTTTTGGCAAGCCACGCGCAGGGATGGAGATCCCCTATTACGATGAGAACCATCAATCGAATGTTCCGGGGCTCTATATTGTGGGAGAGCTTGGCGGCATAGGATTGATCAAGAACGCGGTGGGACAGGGACTGAAGGCAATGGAAGACGTTCTCCGCAAGAAGCGCCCCCGGCCGGCAAATGGGTACGACGTGGTAATAGTAGGATGTGGTCCCGCCGGCATCGCAGCAGCCCTGGCGTGTGAGGCCAACAAACTGAAATACGTCGTGCTTGAACAGGATGAGATTGGGGGGACAGTACTCCACTACCCACGTCGGAAACTTGTTCTCACGGCGCCGGTGGATCTCCCGCTCTACGGGCGGCTGAAGGTTTCGGAGATCACCAAGGAAGAATTGCTGGAGATCTGGAAAGACATCGTCACACGGTTCAAGCTTAACATTCTGACCAAACACAAGGTCGATGCCATCGAGCGCAACGATGCAGGACTCACGGTCCGCACCGGCGGGGAAACGTTCACTTCGGCCACGGTCTTCCTTGCCATCGGTCGTCGTGGAAGTCCGCGCAAGCTTGGCGTCCCGGGAGAGAATCTTCCCAAGGTAATGTACCGGCTGATCGACGCCGAATCGTACAAGAACAAACATTTGCTTATAGTGGGGGGTGGCGATAGCGCGGTGGAGGCAGCCGTGGGCCTTGCCTCACAGAGAGGGAATGTCGTGACGATCAGTTACCGGCGGGAGGAGTTCGTCCGTCTGAAGGAAAAGAACGAGAAACGCGTTGGAGAGTTCATCAAAGCGGGGAAAATCAAAGCCATCTTCAACTCTGCGGTTCTCGAGATCAAACCGGATGCAGTCGTCATCCAGGAAGCGGAGAACATTCTCCACAACCTGCAGAATCATTTCGTCTTCGTGTCTGCTGGTGGCGAAATGCCGACAGAGCTGCTGAGGAAAGCAAGTGTCAAACTGAGAGAGAGCGAGGTGGAGACAAAAGCCAAGGCGAAAGCGGAAGCGGCATAGATTCGCAACACAAAAACATCAAATCAAAACGTCCCGACCGGATTCCGGCGGAACGTTGTGCTATCATTCGAGGGCAAGGCTGACGTTTCTCAGTTTACCTCGATGAACCAAGAACTGTCAGATTGAACGTGGACTCCCAAATGGATTGGGTTGACATCATCGAATCCATCTTCCAAACCGTCCTCCTTCTCCTCAGGTAGCCTGCGCGCTTTCACGCAGGACCACTTGCTTTGCGGCAGTTGACTTGGTCCGTGCCTGGAGCGTCGCAAGCTGGCTATCCACCAGTTGGTCGCCATTCGAGGGAACGATGCGGGAATGCGTCCCGTCTGCGTTCAGCACGCGGGCTCTGACATTATCCTTGAGCGCCTGCTCCAGCACTTCCCGCCTGATGATCTCCACCCACGCAGGATCTTCGATCGGGAACATCAGCTCCACCCGGCGGTCGAGGTTTCTGCCCATCAAATCTGCACTACTCAGAAAGAGCTCAGGCGATCCACCGTTGTCGAACCAGAAGACACGGCTATGCTCCAGGAACCTTCCCACAATGCTGATGACGCGGATGTTCTCACTGACACCCTTCACCCCCGGCCGGAGACAGCACACCCCTCGCACGATGAGCTCGACATGTACGCCTGCCCGTGAAGCATCATAGAGTCGCTCGATCACCTCCACATCGGTGAGAGCGTTCATCTTCAGAATCAGGTGTGCCGCCTTACCACTCTTTGCGTGGTCGATCTCCCGTTGAATGAGCTGTAGAATCCGCTCACGGAGATTCACGGGGGCAACGATCAGCTTGTTGTAGCCATCGCGCTTTGAGTATCCGGTCAGGAAGTTGAACACTTCCGACGCATCGGTGGTAATGTCTTCCCGGCAGGTGAAGTAGCTCAGGTCCGTGTAAATGCGTGCCGTTACGGGATTATAGTTACCCGTGCCCAGATGTACATAGCGGCGCAGACCGTCCTGCTCCTTCCGAACCACAAGTGCCAGCTTCGCATGCGTCTTCAAACCCACCAGTCCGTACACCACATGTATACCGGCACGCTCGAGCTGCTTCGCCCAAATGATATTGTTCTCCTCATCGAACCGCGCTTTCAACTCGACAAGCACGGCAACTTGTTTGCCACTCTCCGCCGCCTGAATGAGCAACGGAACGAGAGGCGACTCCTTGCCGATGCGATAGAGTGTTTGCTTGATGGCGAGGACGTTCGGGTCGGTGGCGGCGGTTTTGATGAACTGCACCACCGGCGAAAAAGCATCGTACGGATGGTGGAGGACAATGTCCCCGCGACGCATCAGACTGAACATGTCCTCTCCTTCATCCTCCGAAACCAACGAAGGGGGAAGATGCGGCGGGTCCTTCAACTCCGGGCGGGGGAGCTTCATCAATGTCATCAGATGGCTCAGGCCCAGCGGGGGCGTCAGCGGATACACGTCATCCTGCGTGACCTCGAGGTTCTCCACAAGGATATCCCGGATCCGAGCCGGCATAGTGACTTCCACACCCACGCGCACAACGGAACCGAAGCGCCGCAGCCGGAGAGATTCCGCAATGGAGCGAATCAGATCCTCCGCTTCATCCTCTTCGATTTCGATGTCGGCGTTGCGGGTGACACGGAACGCGTAAGACTCCTTGACTGCCATGCCGGGAAAGAGAAGCCCGAGGTTGTCGGCGATCAGGTCTTCCAGCCAGACGAACCGGAACGTCTGATGCTCCGCGCCGCCGTTGGGCACCTCAACAAGTCGCGGAAGGACGTCCGGCACCTTCACGCGGGCAAATCGCTCTTCCCCCTCGGCAGTGGTCACGACCACTGCGAGGCTGAGGCTGAGGTTCGAGATGTAAGGGAAAGGATGTCCGGGGTCGAACGCGAGAGGTGTCAACACAGGATAGATCTCGCGTGCGAAGTAGTCGGCAAGGGCAATCCGCTCGGTGGAGGAGAGCTGGTTCATCTTCAGCAACTCGATGCCCGCATCCGAGAGTTTCGGGTGGAGGTCTTCCCAGAAGCACGCGCTCATCTGCTTGAACATGATCGAGACACGGTCGTGCACGGCCTTGAGTTGCTGGAGCGGAATCCTCCCATCGGGCGAATACTCCACCACGTCGGCCAGGATCTGCTCCTTGATTGCCGCCACCCGGATCATGAAGAACTCATCAAGGTTGGAACTGACGATAGAGAGGAACTTGGCGCGCTCGAGCAACGGGTGCCGCGTGTCGAGTGCCTCTTCGAGCACCCGGTGGTTGAACTCCAACCAGCTCAGCTCGCGGTTGATATAGAGGGAGGGGTCGAGTGAGGAAGGGAGGGACGTGTACCCTTCATCGGCCGATCTGGTACGTTTCTTTTTTCCTGCCTTCTGGTTCTTTTGCCGTTTGCGCTGATATTTTGTGACAACCGGTTTTACTCCCTCTGCTGGTTCGGCTGTCTCATTTTTTTGTCCGGGATCGGTGTTTTCTTTGAGCGAGGCCATGGATCAAAATATGGGAAGTTCCGACTGAAAAACAAGTTATCGAATTGTATACAAAAGTGAGGATGGCGGGGCAAGCTTGATTTGCGGGTTGTTTTCAGGTAAGTTGGGGAAGAGTTCAAGTCTTCGCCCCAGTATTATGACATCTGATGAAGTCTTCAATTCGTTTCTTCCTCGTTCTCCTTCTACTGATTCAATTCCCTCTTGCCGTAAGGTCACAGCCTGATGAAGCCGGCAAGAGACTCCGCAAGCCGGACCTTGTGGAGCTCGTGAGACTGGATTCCACCATCAGACTCGATATCCGGTATGCGACCTCTCACAACTTCATGAAGCGTCCGATGTATTCACAAGGGCGGGCTCTTCTGCAGCGGCCTGCTGCCGAAGCGCTTCTCCGTGTCCACCGTGCACTTCAGAAATTGGGTTATGGCTTGCTCATCTTTGACGCCTACCGACCCTGGTCGGTAACCAAGAAATTCTGGGATGAAACGCCAAGGGAAAAGAGGAAGTACGTTGCCAACCCAAGGAAGGGCTCGAAGCACAACCGTGGTTGCGCGGTTGATTTGTCGCTGTACGATCTGAAGACGGGAAGGGAGGTTCCGATGCCGAGCGAATACGATGACTTCACGTACAGGGCAGCGGCGAACTATGATGGTGGAACGAATGAAGAGAGGAAATCGAGGGCGTTTCTTCGGTTAGCGATGGAGAAACAGGGTTTCGCCGTTAACCCGGACGAATGGTGGCACTTCGATTACAAGGACTGGCGGAAGTACGGTGTGCAGGATGTGCTGTTCGAGGAGATGAAATAATGAGAGAACACACTTGTCCGTCAGGGCTTCTTTGAAGCCCGTATCGTCGGATTCTTGATCTGTCGTTTCACAATTACCAACGCGATTGTAGCGGTAAGTGCAATCAATACTGAAAGAAAAAGTAAGCTCGACATTGTGTTAATCCTCCATTTCACGTGTCACGTTGACGGCGGAGAGCCTGTAGCAATAGATTCCTGACGTCTGACCTTCAGCACTCCACTTAGCTCTGTATGATCCGGCTTTGCGGGTTCCCTCCGCAAGAGTAGCCACCTTTCTTCCAAGAGCATCGAACGCCTCCAGTCGAAACAAATGCAGGCTGCGGAAGGTAGATCGTAAGTCACTGCATCGCGCTTGATCTCACGAAGGCTTCAATAGCACCATCACCTCAACGTCCGCGGTTCCCGGAAACATGTCAAACGGGATGGCGGTCTCCATTGCGTATCCCGCTCTCTTCCAGCGGTCGAGCTCCCCCGGCATCAGATCAATATTGCAGAAAAGATGGAGGATGCGATGCAGCCGATGCTCGGCGATTTCTTCAATAACGCCCGGCGCGGTTCCGTTGCGTGGTGGATCGAGAATGGCAACATCGTCAGGGACGGCGTTCTGCAACAGCGAAAGAAGGGATTCTCCGGTGATCTCACTCCTGATGAAGCGCGCGTTCGAAACACGCTGCCGTTTCGCGTTGGCGATGGCGGATTGGACCGACTGATGGGAAAGCTCCACGCCGACAACAGCACGGGATTGTTCGGCCAGACAAAGAGAAAAAAGTCCATAACCGCAATAGAGATCGAACAGCTTGCTTTCTTTGGAAAGCTGCAGCAGGGCTCCCGCTTTCTCGACTATGGCTGGTACGAGTGACAGATTCACCTGTGAGAAAGAGAGGGGAGAGAAGAGGAAGCTCCGTTCCGCCACACGCTGGGACAACTCTCCCTTTCCATAAAGCTTCCGGACGCTCTGACGCATCCGCGTATTCCTTGCACCCAGATAGTACCTTCCGTCGGAATCGTCTTCATAGAGAAAAACACCGGTGACATTCTTGAACGTGTGCGTCAGCGATTTGGAGAGTGTGTTTGCGGCATGCACCACGGGAGGAAGGAGGGAACTGACATTGAAGATCACGGCGAACTCCTGGTAGTTCCCCTTCACGATCACATAATTGAGATGCTCACCCAGAGTCCACCCGTACGGCTTTGCGAGAGACTCCTGGATCTTCACATACACCTTCGCGTGATCATCCGGCTCGATGGCGCACCGGATCACCTGAAACGACCGATCCGCCCCGTCCCGTGAAGGATCGATGAGACCAAGGACCGTACCGGTTTTGGATTGGTAGGTCTTCCTCTTCGTGATGGTTCTGTATGCCCGGCCGAGCGGAGAACGAACAAGTGGGGCCAGTTGGCCACCCTTTAGATTGGCAGACCAGAAACGCTGGAGGGCGGCATCCTTAAGCCGGATTTCATCATCATATGCGAGACGCACCGCATGGCAGAGACGACAGGTCAATCGCCGTTGGGATTGACACTCGCCTTCTTCGAGCCGTCGTGGCGGAAGAGATGCGGACTGGATTTCCGCGGAAAGGTATTCGTCGAAGGTCTTCAATGAGGATGAATGTGACGCTCCAGACAATGAAACTACGCCGACAACCGGGCGAGGGCGTTCCTCAGTCTCGGCAGCATTTGTGCAATCTCTGCAACGGAGACTGCACCGACGGAAAGCCGGAACCACCCCGTGTTTTCCGTAGAACCAAAAGCCTGGAACGGAACGATCGCCAATTGCGCCTGCGCGAGGAGGTACTTGCGGATCTCCTCATTTGTATGAAGTGTCGTTCCATCCGGGGTCTTCTTGCCAATCAATGCAAACCTGGCGCTAAGATAAATTGCCCCCATCGGCGTAATCGCGTCCACCGCAAAACCTTCCTTCCGGAGGGCCATGACGCCCTTGAACAATGCATTGAGCCGTTCTTCGATGCCAGCTTTCATTTCCCGGTGATATGATATGATTTCCTCGGTGGCGCTGAGAAGCTTTGCCGTTGCTACCTGCTCGGCACGCGGCGACCATGCACCTACATGGCCAAGAAATCCTGCCATTTTTTGGCTGACATCCGGAGGCGCAACAGTCCAGCCGACACGCACGCCCGTGGCGGCAAATGGTTTGGAAATACCATCGACGAAAATCGTGTATGGTTCGATCGCCGATCTGAGACTGACCGGAGTGTAATGGGCGGTGGCACCAAACGTCAACATCCAGTACACCTGATCATAGAGAAGATACAGCGGCCGCTCCGATGCGCCGCGGCGGAGGTTCTCTTCGATGACAAGGTCGCAGATGGCTTCGAGCTGGTCTTTTGAGAATGCGGTTCCAGTTGGATTGAGAGGAGAATTGAGTGCCAGCAATCGCGCACCACGCACGGCGTCCTCGAGGAGAGAGCGTGTCGGCAGGAATGCGTCCTCCTGCCCGCAACTCACCGGTCTCCCGACAGCACCAACAAGATGGCAATAGTGGTTGTTATTCCATGACGGTACCGGATACACCACGACGTCGCCAGGATCAACCACTGCACAATACGTGGCGTAGATTCCCGGTCGCGATCCACCGGTGATCAACACGGATTCCAGAGGATACCGGAGGCCAAGCCATCGTTCGTAGAACGCCTGCACGGATTTCCTGAGCACCAGCATTCCGTCGGAAGGGGGGTAGTTCGTTTCGCCCCGGTCCAGCGCCTCCTTGATGTTCTCTTCCAGGAATTTTGGAATCCGGAACTCAGATGGGCTGAAATCGCCAACAGTCAGATTGCAGATCTGCTTCCCCTCCGCTGCCATTGTCCGGATCTCGGTGGCGATCTTGAGGATCTCCGACCCGATCAGTCCTTTCGCCATAGCTGAGGCCCGACCGTTTGAAGCAACTTCTTTTCCTCCCGCTATTCGGCCAATGGCTGCCGAGGTTTCCCTGTGCATGGATGTCTCCCCTGATTGTTCGAGAACGGTGACGGATCCAATATATGAAATTCTCCTGAGAATTCACT
>DASRUE010000133.1:0-4208 GCA_035687895.1 Bacteroidota bacterium
GAAATCCTCCTCCTCAACGAACCGATCCCGATCAAGAAAGCGCTCGAATGGGGACTCGTCACACAGGTTGTCCCGAGGAAGAAACTCAATAAGGCTGTCGATGTGATGGCGGAAAAGCTCGTGAACAAACTCCCCGAATGCACGCGCTACACCAAACAACAGCTCAACTTCTGGAGGGATTTCTCCTGGACCATGACGATCGGACATCTTCGAGACTGGCTGACTGTTCATACTTCCGCACTGGAAATCCAGGAAGGAATCAAAGCGTTTACCGAAAAGAGAGAAATCGACTATAAGCGGATCCGAACACTGACCGCGAACAAATCCACACGATGATGGCCATACGGAAGAGAAACCTCTTGCTTCTCGTTCCATGCGCGTTTCTTCTCGGATGTGCCCCCACACCCGAGATTATGACATGGGAACCGACCGGTGGTCCGCAAGCACAGGAACTTTCCTCAATTCTCGTGGATGAAGAACAGCCTTCGCAACTCTACGCTGGCCTCACGAGCGGAGCAGTGTATCTCTCTACAAATCGTGGGGCAAGCTGGAAGGCCATCTCTGTTGTTCGAAGCGCTACACCGATTTACCGGTTGGTTCAACATCCGGCAGACCCGAATCGTCTGTACGCCGCAACAGGAGTCGGAGTGTTTGTAAGTTCAGATCGCGGCAGAGCCTGGAACCTGATGCCTGTCGCTGGCGAACGGGCATGTCTTTCATTTACCATCGAACCATTCAACACCTCTACAATGTATGCGGGCGTCTCCGGATTGGGTGTCCTCAAAACGACAGACGCCGGCGCGACGTGGAGGCTGTCGGCCGCAGGACTCGACTCCCTACTCCTCCATCAAACGGAAGTCCATGATATCAAGATTGATCCGACCAATCCGGAACACATCCTCGCCGCCCTCTCCGGCATTGGTGTTGTTGCTTCTGCGAACGGAGGAGCAACGTGGACCCGTCTCACGGAGGTCATTGCATCCGTCGGTGTTACGCCGACGCAAATTCTCATTCATCCCAAGACCTCCGGTACGATGGTTCTGGGAATGAGCGGTGGCACGTTGTACATCTCGCGCGACGGCGGTGCAACGTGGAGCCCGACAAGATTTGGCACCGGTGGGAACTCACCGGTATCCCTCGCGCTCCATCCGGGAAACAACGAAGTGGTCTATGCCGCAACTGAGAGTGAAGCGCTCTTCTCTTCCGACTTCGGGACAACCTGGAAAACCCTTTCCGAAAAGCTTCCCCGTCTCGCGACATCACTCGCTATCTCGCCGGAAAAGGCAAATGCAACGATCTACATATATGGCCAGGGCCTTGGCCTTCAACGTTCCGCTGACGATGGCAAATCCTGGGTCAACGCGGACAACGGTCTTGGAGGCTCCACGGTAACGTGTATCGTCGGGGCACGCAACAATCAAAACATCTACGCCGCGGTGGGAACGGGTGTTTATAAATTGACGGCCGGGGCATCGGGGTGGGTGCCGGCAAGCAATGGCCTGACCGGCGGTGCCATCACCTCTCTTGCCGTCGACACAGATTCGATGTCGTTTGCTTACGCGGCCACACAGAATGGTTTGTTCAAGACGACGAACAATGGTGGTGTCTGGTTCTCTGCGTCTCAGCCGATGCACGGTCGCCCCATTGCACATCTCGAGACACATCCGATTATCGGATCAAGGATGTTTCTCTCGAACGGAGACGGGCTTTTTGTCTCGACCGACCGCGGGAAGACATGGAAGCCGACCCGCCCGCTGGACGGACGATATGCGATCAACACACTGACATTTTCACCAACTAATGCGGGACTCATCTTTGGCGCCACTAACAACCAGGCGGTGATTAGAACGACAGACGGTGGTTTCAAATGGGAATCGACCCGGTACGGCCTCGCGGAGAATGACGTTCGAGGCGTCACCATTGACATGAGCAATAACCAGGTTGCCTACACATGGACGGCCCGGGGTGACGGATTCCGCTCAACAAACGGAGGCATCGTCTGGGATCGATACACGCCACCTTGGAACCCCGGTGAACGCTCTGCCATTGCCATCGACAAATACCGTCCTTCGTCTGCCGTTGCGATCGTCGAACAAAAGCGACTCTATTACACGGCGAATGCCGGCGCCACGTGGACGGAGATCCCTTTCAAACCGTTGGATGGAGATATCGAAACACTCTACTGGTCTTCACGCGCAGGAACCCTCTTCGTGGGGATGAAAAACTTGGGTGTCTATCGGTTGGTTATTGCGCCGTATTTGAAACAGCGATTCGAGGAATAGAGTGAGAGGACTCCTCGTTGCTCTTGCTGGCACTGTTCTTTGGCTACCTTCGCACCTTTTCTCTCAATCATACGGCGAACGTGATACCGACTTCCGGGTATCTCTTTCCCACAGAAGTGAACCTCCAGCCGGTCTTGAAGCCACCATTGTTACCACCAACATCTATCCCTGTGAAGGATACACCATCCGGTCAGGGGTCACATGGGAAAAGGACACCATAAGCCTTCACCTCTTCGGTTTCGTCAGACCGTCGCCATGCATTCAAAGCGGGAGTGAGGCCACAGGAACGGCTTTCGTCGGGACCATCCGCGATTCCACGTTTTTCTTTCGGATCACGTACAGAGGCGAAAGCGACCTTCATAAGGTGGTTGTCCGAAAAACAAGATTATCCGTGACTCCCATTCGCTCTGCCTTCACCGAACTCAGAGGATTCTAGCTCATGCACGCACCATCATCACGATCATACCTTGTCGTGTACGGTTTCGGATTTCACAGTGTTGTCGGACAGGGACGTCCGACCCACGCAAGAAATGACTTAAGCCAACTGACCCGGCGCGTGGCGCCGACCCTCCGTGGTCGGCTCAAATGAGCGGCGTGATGCCACCGTCTCTGGCCGGTTAACCGAGTGATTCTGAAGGATCGATGATCGTGGACCCTCCCGAGCATGAGCTTCAGATATACCGACGCCGTCTTCCCCACTGGCGTTTGCGCGGATCAGTCTACTTCGTTACATGGCGGCTTCACAACACACAGCCTGAACTCTTGCCTGAGGAACGCAAGGTGGTTGCCAATGCACTTTGCCACTTTGATGGACAGCGGTATGAGCTCACAGGTTATGTGATTATGAATGATCATGTACATCTCATCGCGTGGCCGCAGGATGACTACTCCCTGGAAGGACTTTGCCACTCATGGAAGTCGTTTACAGCCCATGAGCTGCAAAAGGAATTCCGGCGCACTGGACACATCTGGCAAGATGAATCGTTCGACCGTATTATCCGGACCGAGGGAGAGTATTATGCCAAGCTCTTGTACATTCTGAACAACCCAAGAAAGCGCTGGCCCGATGTCAGAGACTATCGATGGGTATGGGTGAAGGGCCTTTAGGCCTGCTCCCCTCTCCCTTGATCGAAAAAGCACAGTGTCGTCGGACAGGGACGTCCGACCCACGCAAGGAATAACTTCAACCACTGAATCTGCGCGTGGTGCCAACCGTCCCTGGTCGGTAAAATGGGATCAGCCTCAATCCTGTTTTTGATGGTTGCTTTTGTTGTCGGACAGGGACTCGACACACGCTGGCCGGCAGTTTGCTTTTCAGGGTCTCTCTTCCCTATCTTGTCCTCCACCAATCCTGCGACCAATACAACCATTCCACCGAGGATACACCATGTCGTTCACCCACATCATCCTGACAAAGCAGGAGAAATACGCCATCGTCCAGTTCAACCGGCCGGAGGTCCTCAACGCCCTCAACATGAGGCTGATGGAAGAACTGGTGGACGCACTGGAAATATTGGACAAGGATCCGGACGTCCATTGCATTATCCTGACGGGCAACGAGAAGGCTTTCGCAGCGGGTGCCGACATAAAGGAAATGGCGGACGCAACGGCTGTTGAGATGGTCACGCGTGACCAGTTTGCGCGCTGGGATCGCATCCGCAAGATCAAGAAGCCGATCATTGCAGCGGTCAGCGGATTTGCTCTGGGTGGAGGGTGCGAATTGGCGATGACCTGCGATATGGTAGTGGCTTCTGAGACGGCAAAGTTTGGGCAGCCCGAAATCAACATCGGCGTCATTCCCGGCGCCGGCGGAACGCAGCGACTTACGCGAGCGGTCGGGAAGGTGAAGGCCATGGAGATGGTCCTGACCGGGCGAATGATCTCCGCAGATGAGGCGTTACGGTGGGGACTCATCAACAAAGTCGT
>DASRUE010000134.1:0-10042 GCA_035687895.1 Bacteroidota bacterium
ATGTCGCGGCCGCAGACGATGGAAATCAACCTGCCGCCTGACGCGGACATAAAAGTAGAAATTGCGGAGTCAAACCTTTTGACGCTTCGGATTAACGAAAAGGGCGAGATCTTTTGGAGTATCGGGATCGAATCCCCGCAGCGCATCAAGTTTGAAGATCTGCGGAAGTTCCTCCGGGAACGCGCACAGACGAACCCAAAGCTCGTCACACTTGTTAAAGTAGATAGAGCCGGGAAGTACAACATGATGGTCAACATCATGGACGAATTGAACCTTGCGGAAATCACGCGCTTCAGTCTTGCGCCGTTGCTGGAAACAGACAAGACGCTAATGGCCAAAGTTCAGTCCTAATACTCACTAGAGGGAGAGTAACCAATGGCAGAGATGACAATGAGCTACCAGGGTGGCAAGTATGGGGCGGTGGAACTCAAGGCGGTGTATCAGAAGTACTGGTCAATCGCACTCGGGATCGCTGTCGCACTCCATCTACTGATTCTCGGCACATACTACTTGGTGGAGATACTGGGTCAAGAAGAGGCCCCCCCGATTAGTGTCCGGATCATGAAGTACAGCGACCTTGGCCCGCCGCCGTCGATTGCCAATGCGAACATTCCGCCTCCAATAGCAGTTTCGGCTCCGGTTGCCAAGCCCACGGTTGGTGCACCGGTGCCGGTTCCCGACGCTGAGGTAAGTGCAGAACAGACACTTGCAACGCAGACGGAAATGAGCCAGACTGTGGCCCCGATCGGAGAGGGTGCCGGTGAGGGAAGTTTTGCCGTTGAGCAGGATATCTTGATCCAAGACGATGGCCCACCGGCTGACTTTGTCGCAGTTGAGAAGGAGCCGCAGATTGTCAAGAAAGTGGAGCCGAAGTATCCCGAGCTTGCAATGCGCGCGGGGCTCGAAGGCAAAGTGTGGGTGAAAATCTGGGTTGATAAGGAAGGAAAAGCAAAACAAGTGGTGGTGTTGAAGAGCGATGCGGAGATATTCAATGAGCCAGCCGTTGAAGCCGCCAAGCAGTTCGTGTTTACGCCGGCGTACATGAACAACGGTCCGGTTTCCGTGTGGGTTTCGGTACCGTTCAAGTTCAAGCTTGCCGAGCGGAAGTAACAACACTCGCAAATGTATCACGTGGTACACGTGAAGGCTGCAGAGGGGAAGGAGAACTGCCTTCCCCTTGCAGTTTCACGAAGGGGGCGCAATGGACGTTCCAGCAGTGTTCAGGTATACGATTCTCGTTACATCCGCAGCGGCTATGGTGCTCGGGATCCTGGTCATGGCGGGGGTTCTGGTCCCGAGAAACTTTCCCGAGCACTTCGGCGTGATCATGGGGGCGGTTATTTTCTTGTATGGCGCTTACCGGTTTGCCATCACATATTATCGGTCGCGCCGGAGGGATGAAGAATGACACGTGGAGCGCTGATTCTCGCGTTGGGTTTTTTTCTGGTCGGCATCACGGGATGTCCGCAGCAGCCTACGGTATCGACTACCAAGGGAGCGGTAACGATTGAGTGCGACGAATCCGTCTACCCTGTGATGCTGCTGGAAGCAGAGGATTTCCACCGCTCATACAGCGAAGCGACCGTGCATCTCCGCTCCGTGGAAGCTCGTGAAGCCATTGCCAATTTTGTGAACGACAGTGTTCGGGTAATCGTCAGCGCGCGGCCGTTCAACAAGGAAGAACAAGATTATCTCCGTGCGACGAATGTGGAATTCCAGGAATACAAGGTGGCGCTCGATGCTATTGCTGTGATCGTTCACAAGGAGAATCCGCAGAAGCAATTCCGCATGACGGAACTGGACAGTATATTTAGTGGTGAACTTTCATATTGGCCCCGGAAGAAGAAAATCGTTATCGATGTCGTCATTGGCGACATCAACTCCAGTACCAACGAGGTCTTTCGCAATCGCATTACGGGCGGGAAGCCGTTCAGTCCTGCAGCAACCAGGATGTCCTCGAGCAAGGAGTTGATCCAGTACGTTCAAAAGACACCCGCGGCGATCGGCATTGTCGGGTTGAACTGGCTGCAAGGCTACCAGGAAGAAGTGAGTGCCTGCAAGGTCGGAGATCCTAACTCCCGCCCCGATACCACGCAGGTAATGGGGCAGTATTATAGTCCGGTCCAGGCCAACGTTTACCGCCGCTACTATCCGATCACGCGGCTGGTTTCTCTCTACACACGTGAAGTCTCTCGCGACGTCGGGCTGGGGTTCATTGCGTATGTCGGTGGCGGAAAGGGTCAACAGATTCTCCTGAACAACGGCCTCGTCCCTGTGACGATGCCGGTCCGTCTCGTTGAAACCACATCAAAACAGGTCACTCCAGAATGAAGCGAATTCTCTTTCTTCTTGTCATTGTTGGGTTGCAGCAGGGTGCTGCCCAGGACATTTACAACAAAGCTCGCGCGGCACTATTGTCGCGGGATACTACTGCGGCGCTGGCGGGCTTTCAGGAAGCTGTGAAAGCCGGACAGAAGACCGGCGAATCCAATTTCTATCTCGGCACTATCTCGGTAGCGCGGAATAAGTTTGATGATGCCATTCGTTATCTCGAGGCTTCGTTGAAAGCCGATGACGAAAACGTTGAAGCATTGAAGATCATTGGACAGGTGTACCTGCAGAAAAAGGATCTGGTGAATGCGCTGAAAAGCCTGCGCAGCGCGGCCAAGCTCGCACCGAAGGATCCCACAGTTGCAGCACCGCTCGGGATCGCACTCCTTGCGGTAGACTCCATTGATGCAGCAATCGTCCAACTGACGCGAGCCAAAGAATTCTCACCCGACAATGCTGCCATCTACTCCGCCCTCGGTGACGCGTACATGAAGCAGAATGTTACCGTCCTCGGCATTCTCAACTATCAAGAGGCAGTCAAGCTCGATCCAAAGAACATCGCAACTCACTTCAAACTGGCCAAGGCATTTGAGAAGGATAAGAAGTACAATGATGCCGTTAAATCGTACGCGGATGTCATTGCAATTGATTCCACGTTCGCTGATGCCCACTACCAGCAGGGCCGGATTTTCTTCCTCGCCAAGTTGTACAAGAACGCACTGACCCCTCTCCGGAAGTACACGCAGCTCGTTCCCAAGTCCTTCGAGGGAACAGTGATGTACGCCAAAGCACTCTCCCAAGCAGACGACCACGAAGAGGCGGCAAAGGTCTCATGGAAAGCGCTGCAACTCGATTCGACAGCGGCCGAAACTTGGCGGCTCTATTTCTCGTCGCTTGTTGAGACCAAAGATTTTGCCAAGGCAGAGATCGCATTGCGCAGCCTTCAGAAGCGCGGCCAGCTCGAGGCGGGCGATTACCTTAAGCTCGGGAAGCTTTACTACGGACTCGGGCGCGAGGAAGAAGCGCTCGGATGGTATGAGAAAGCGATTGTCGCTGACTCGAGCAACTGTGACCCATACTTCAACATGGGGTCGCTGTATATGAAGCGGCAAAACTATCCGCGGGCGGCGCAGATGTTCGAAAAGAAGATAGTGTGCGATCCCCGCTCGCTCAGCGCGTATATCAATGCCGGAATCACTTATATGCAGCCGAGCAACCTGAACCTCGCGCGGACGCGGGAATTGTTTCTCAAGTCAATCGAGCTCAAGGGTGATTTCTTGCAGGGACGACTCTGGCTTGCACGATACTACGTTCAGGTAGATTCTTTTGATCTTGCCGAAGGTCAATACTTGGAAGTATTGAAGCTCATCGGCGACAACGTGGAGAAGAACAAGCGGGAGTACGGTGAAGCACACAGCCTCCTTGCTTCACTGTACATGACAAAGAAGCAGTATGAACGTGCCTTATCATCATTCCAGAAGGCACAGTCGGTCGGATACGAGAATGCCAACATGCATCTCTCCTGGGGACAGTCGATCCTGCAGACCCTTGACCCCAAGGGAGACGCTGAAGAGAACATGAAGAAGAACGATGAGGCTCTGAGACATTTCCGCCGCTGTGTCGAAATGGATCCGAACAACGTGCAGGGTCACTTCTGGCTCGGTGAGTGTCTTATCCGTTCCAGGATCCCTGGCGACGATGACAAGAACAAGAAGCTCAAGGAAGAGGCGTGCTCCGAGTGGCGGAAGGTGCTGAAGCTGGACCCAAAGAACGAGGCTGCAGAGAAGCAGATGAAGCAATACGGCTGTTGAAGGGAAGTCCATGTCGCGTTGGAAGCAGGTATCCAGCCGGTTTCGCATGTCGCGGACCGGCTGTTGTATTTTACAAGTCATGAGGGTATGCATGAGGGTGATCCATCTTCTCTCTGTGACGCTCGTAATCGTCGGCAATGCACGTGCACAGTATGCTTTTGATGTCGATACAACCGTTCGACGCAGCCGGACCTACGACGTCATCCATTACAAGATAGTTGTCGACCTGAACGATACGCGGAAGCGCGTGTCGGGTACAACGTTGGTCAAGTTGACGCCGTTGACCGAACGGTTGGACTCGGTCGTTCTCGATGCGGTGGACATGGATGTGCGAAGGGTTGTTCGCGAACCGCAGGTCACGTGCCGGTTTACCAGCCGCCCCCCAAAGCTTGTTGTCTATCTCAATCCTCCCGCCACTCCGGCCGATACTCTAACCCTTGCCATCACGTATTCATGCACGCCGAAGAAGGGGCTTTACTTCACCCAACCTGACAGTACGAACCCGACGCGCCGTCGTCAAATCTGGACCCAAGGGGAAGACGTGGATAACAGTTCCTGGTTTCCCTGCTACGATTTCCCCAATGATATGGCGACATCAGAGGTTGTGGCCACCGTCCCCACATTCTACACACTTCTCTCCAACGGGACGCTTGTCAGCGAGACCGTCGACACAAGTCGGCTAACAAGGACGTTCCATTGGAGGCAAGCAAAGCCCCACGTAAGTTACCTCGTTATGATTGCCGCAAGTGACTTCGCGATCGTCCGGGACACAGCCGGCAACGTACCTTTGGAATACTACCTGTACAAAGATCGTGTGGAGGATGGGCTCAGAAGCTTTGCGCGAACGCCGGACATCATGGCATATTTCCAGACCATCATTGGTGTCCCATATCCGTGGGAGAAGTTTGCACAGGTTCTAGCCGCCGACTTTGTCACCGGTGCGATGGAAAACACCTCTGCAGTCACCTACAACGACCAGATCTATTTGCTCGACCAGAGAGCGATGATTGACTTCACGACGGACGATGTGGTCGCCCATGAGCTGGCCCACCAATGGTGGGGAGACGTGGTAACCTGCAGAGACTGGACACACCTCTGGCTGAACGAGGGCTTCGCAACGTATTTCGAAGCGCTTTTCAAATGGCATGATCGAGGAGCGGATGTGTTCCAGCTCGAGAAGTTCCAGGAAACCCAAACCATCCGGAACACCGAGCGGTCGTTGGGCCGGCGGCCGATCGTAAGTAAGGAAAGCTACACGAACAATGTATACGCAAAAGGTGGATGGGTTCTGTACATGCTCCATCACATTCTGGGTGAGGAGGCATTCTGGAAGGGAGTGCGCCTCTACCTTGACAGGTATACGCACCGGAATGCTGAAACGAACGAGTTTGCGCTTGCCATTGAGGATGCGACCGGACGAAACATGGACTGGTTCTTCCGTCAGTGGGTGTATCGTGCGGGACATCCCCATCTTACCGTTACCCAAACCTGGGATTCGACATCCTTCACTCACCGACTCGTCATAGATCAGGTGCAACCACTCGACAGCCTGACAGGCATTTTCCGTTTTCCCCTCAACATCGAGTACACCACATCCGTTGGGGCAATTGACACCATGCTCTGGGTGACGCGACAACACACCGAGATTACGAGGCACCTCCCAACCCAGCCCGAGATGGTAATCGTCGATCGGGGGTACAAACTCCTCAAGACAATCACATTTGGGAAGAGTGTTGAGGAGAATCTGTACCAGCTCGCTCATGCAAAGGATGTGGCCGACAGAATCACTGCCGCGCGGGACTTACGATCCCCAAAGAACAATCCTGGAGTGTTTGAAGGGCTGCGATACAGCGCGCAGCAGGATCCTTTCTGGGCAGTGCGGCAGGAAGCGACCATTTCACTTGGCGTCATGACCGGAGAGAATGTTCGCAGCGCTTTGATTGATCTCGTCCGGGACGTCAACTCACGAGTTCGCCAGGCAGCTGTCGTTGCGCTGGAGCGATTCCCTTCGCCGGAAGTGAAGGTGTTGCTGGATTCAGTGGCGCGTTGTGATTCCAGCTATTTGGTTGTCGGGTCATGCGTCACGGCGATGAAGGAAGTGGATTCCGTCTATGCGTTCGACATGGCCGCGCGCTATGTGGCTATGGAGTCGTACCGCAACATTGTACGCCGGGCGGCACTGGGCGTGCTGAGGGAGTTGGATGATCCGCGTGCACTGCCAATAACGCTGAAATATGCGCGACCGGGCCAATCGGCGGACATTCGACGACTAGCAGTGGCAATCGTTGGGAACCTTGGACGTCGGGATCAGGAAGCGAGATCTATGATGGCGGCGCTTGTGGACGATTGGGATCCATCGGTGCGGAGAGCGGCGGTTGCGAAGCTAAGTGAATGGGGAGGCGATGAAGCCCGTGAAATTATCCGGAAAAGAAAATGGGTGGAAGAGGAGACAAGTGTTGTGCGTGCCATTGATGAGGCGCTGGAACACCTTAGTGATTAGAGCAATTCTCTTCTCACTGTTGAAGGACTATGCAAAGAAGAGGGGATTTGTTGTAGGAGAGACCTTCCAGGCGAGCGACTATGCCCTTGCTGGCTAGAGAAGGCCCATCGTCTTGAACAAAGAGCGGATGATCATTGCAGTAGCTCCCCAGATCACGTGGGTCTTATGCTCGTAAAACCACACCTCGTGTTGTGCCCCGCGGAACTCCCGCAGTTCAGTCCTTCCTGATCCCGGCTTTATGAAGAATGCGAGAGGTACCTGAAACGCCTCTGCCACCTCATCCCTGTTCAACCGTAACGCCGGCAGTGCCCCGATCAATCCAACGACGGGTGTGATCACAAAGCCGGAGGGGGTCGGAAAATCGTCCAGGGTTCCGAGAACGTGCACAGCGGCTTCAGGAATTCCCAACTCTTCACTCGCTTCTCGCAACGCCGTGTGTACAATATCCTGATCGCCGGCGTCCATCATGCCGCCCGGGAAGGAGATCTGACCTTTGTGAGCCTCCACTGTTTCTGTCCTCTTGGTGAACAGAAATTCATGAGCGGAGCCCGTCCAGACAATCGGTACTAAAACGCCGGCCCGATGGAAACCATCAACGTGCATCATCTTTGCGACTTTCGCTTGCAACGCGGATCGTAGAAGATTCTCGAATGCGGGGCGATCGGGGAATTGCATGTGGAGAAGATATTGAATCGTATGTCGATTCGCAACTGTCGAGGGATTGCGGTGGTGTCTCACTTTGATTCCGCCTATGCACAACTGTCACCTTGAGCGGAGTCGAAAGGTGCCACATGCTCGTATGACAGGCTTTCCCGACTTTGTCGGGACTCAGCCTGACGTGGATTCGCAAACTGAGACACTACCGGAATTGCAACTGGTGGCCGACATATCTATATTGTGCCGAACTGAATTTTCTTGTCTCTTGACGAGCTCTTCAAGAATGCGACGATATATCCTCCCATTGCTTGTCGCCGGGATTCTCCTCGGCGCTTACCTTGACGCCTCCGGCTGGGGGTGGGATGCCCATCGATTTATTAACCGCAGGTCAGTCTACCACCTGCCGGGACAGATGGCGCTGTTCATCCAGGACAGTTCTTTTTTTGCCACGCATTCGGTGGACGCTGACCAGCGCCGCGTCAGCGGAGATACTTCTTTCTACGCCGAGGGTCCCCGGCATTTCATGGATATCGATGACTATCCGGACTTTCACAACCTGCCCCGTTCGCTCGATTCCCTTATCGCTCTTTATGGCTGGGAGCGGGTGAAACAGAATGGCACCAACCCATGGGCCACCGTCTGGACACTCGACTCGCTCGTAAACCAACTTGCACGGGGTGAGTGGGCGAGAGCCACGCTCACGGCAAGCGACCTCGGCCATTACGTGGGGGACGCCCACCAGCCCCTCCACAACACAAAGAACTACAATGGCCAGTTCTCGAACAACTACGGGATCCATTCCCGGTACGAGACCACCATGCTCAGCCCGACGTACTATCTTTCGTCTCTTTCCATCGTCCCCGACAGTGTTCGGTACATTGCTTCTCCGATTGAGTTCATCTTCGACTATATTCTCCACACCAACAGCCTCGTGGATACCGTTCTGCTTGCGGACACGTATGCAAAAGTGGTCTCCGGCTGGGATGGTAGTGGTGCTGCCCCGCCCACATACTATAACGCGCTCTGGTCGCGGACGCAAGCAATCACGTTGGATCAAATGCAGCGCGGCACAGAGGACCTTGCCAGCCTTTGGTACACCGCCTGGGTTGATGCCGGCCTGATTCTTCCGACTGATGTTGAAATTCCCGGCAACACCCAGCCCGCAGAGTTCGGGCTCGACCAGAATTTTCCGAACCCCTTCAATCCGACTACAACCATTTCCTACCATCTGCAGGTGGGTGGCACCGTCGCTCTCAGAGTTTACTCACTTGATGGTCGTGAGGTTGCTGCACCCGTACTTGCAAACCAATCGGCAGGGTATCACTCCGTCAAGTTCACCGCAAGCAGCCTTGCCAGCGGGGTTTATCTTTACCGTCTTCAACTTGGCTCCTTCTCGCAAACGAAAAAGTTCATTCTGCTAAAATAGCTTTTCCGCAACACCTGCCATGACAAAGAAGAGCACACCGCATTCTTCAACAACCACGCTCCACATTAGGAACATGGTCTGTAATCGGTGCATCAAAGTTGTGGGTGAGGAACTGAAGAACCTTGGACTGGATGTCAGAAGCCTCAGTCTTGGTGAGGCAGTGGTGGGTGGGGAAGTGCAAGGGGCTCTTTTGGAGAGCGTCAAGAGGGCGTTGGAACAGAACGGCTTTGAGCTGATCGAAGACCGACGGATCAAGACCATCGAGCGGATCAAGCAGGCGATACTGAAGCTGGTGCGGAGCGAAGCGCTGGAAACGGAGTTCAGCGGCAAGTACTCAGAGTACCTTGCCCGCGAGCTCAGCCAGGACTACCACGGCCTGAGCACACTCTTCTCCTCCCTCGAAAGCATGACCATCGAACATTACACCATCCTCCAGAAAATCGAACGAGTCAAGGAACTCCTCAAGTACGGCGAATTGACGCTCAGCGAAATCTCCTACAAGCTTGGCTACAGTAGCGTCGCCCATCTCTCCAATCAGTTTAAGAAAGTCACCGGCATGACGCCAAGCCAGTTCAAGAAGATGGTAGCAAACGTCCGCCTGCCGCTTGACAAGGTAGTATAGAAATGCGGTTGGAAAGTGCAGAGGTCAAGAACTTACCACAAAGACCCCAAGACACCAAGTTGGAAATAATCAAGAGCGGGCCGGAAAGCTCATACCTCAAACTCCTTCGTGCCTTTGTGACTTTGTGGTTTTCTTTTTCACGGTGTTGTCATCCGAACTTCTAGTCATGGCCAAAGACTACGACCCGCGCATGCACACTGCCGAGCACATCCTGAACCAGACAATGGTCCGGATGTTCAACAGGGGGCGGTCCTTCAGCGCACATATTGAAAAGAAGAAATCGAAATGCGACTATCGCCACTTCGAGCGCGATCTCACGGAGGACGAGCGGAAGGAGATCGAACGACGTGTGAACGATGAGATCGCTGCCGATATGCAGGTGACGGAGAGCTTCATGCCTCGAGCCGAGGCGGATCGATTGTTCAACCTTGACAAACTCCCCGATACTGCCGGTGATACACTCCGCATCATCCGTATCGGTGACTACGACGCGTGCCCGTGCCGGGGACAACATGTTCACTCGACAAAAGAGATCGGTGGGTTCCGGATCATATCGACGTCGTTCGAAAATGGGGTGCTGAGGGTGAGGTTTAAGATCGAAGAGAGTTGAATGATCTCAAGATATCCCTTCGCTACACACGATCCGGGGAATAGTGTCGGAAGGGTTTTCAGATTGTCCAGATGAATCTGTTCGC
>DASRUE010000135.1:0-7087 GCA_035687895.1 Bacteroidota bacterium
CGAGCATCTTGTCCAGTCCCCGCGTTCCACTCGCGACGCTCTCGACCATGTAATCTTCAGATCGAAGAAGCTCGCGGAGCCCGCGTGCGATGACCGGATCGTCTTCGACGACGAGGATCCTCTTTCTTTTGCCCATCGTTCACCTTGTTGAACGGGAAGAGGAGCGAAAACGTGCTCCCTTTCCCGGGTGTGCTGATGACTTCCACCGTACCTCCGTGGCCGTCCATGATGTGTTTGACAAGAGAGAGGCCAAGGCCAATCCCCTGCACATCTCTACTTGTCACCGGGTCGCGGTAGAATTTCTCGAACAGGTGTGGCAGCGCCTCCGGAGAAATCCCTCTCCCATGATCCTTCACAGAACAGCGAAGATGGCGTCCTTCCACCAAAACCACAACGTGCACTTCTTTCCGTTCCTGGGAGTACTTCATTGCGTTGCTCAGAAGGTTGGTCAACGCCTGAATAACCGCATCGCGGTCCACGCGCACGCGAAGCGGCCGTTTCGGGAGCGAGACATGTACCGCGAACTCCTTCTTCGCCAGCATGTATTGCATCGTCTTCATGCCATGCCGAACAATCTCTCCAAGATCTGCCGGGGCGAGCGTGTAGTCCATCATTCCCTTTTCGACCTTTGTAGCATCGAGGATTGTGGTGACCATCCGGTCCAACCGGTCGGTTTCGCCTTCGATCGTCTGAAGATGCCTTGCAACACGCCTCACATTTCCCTGCAGCCTTTGATGGACCAGCTCGGTGAACATCTTGATGTTCGTCAAGGGGCTCTTGAGCTCATGCGACACATACCGCACGAAATCGGACTTGAGACTGTTCAACTCCCTCAGTCGTTCCGCTTCGGCTTCCTGTTGGAGGAGGTTCCTGTGAAGGGCAATCCGCTCAAGTTCGAGAGCGGCTTGGGCGGCAACGTTGGTCAGAAGATCCGCATCTTCGCTGGTGAAGCGGTGTCCCGACTTCTTCACACCCAACACGAGAAACCCGTGAAAAGCATAGGTTGCCGAAAGCAAGGGAAACACCAGTGCAATTCCCCACCGGTGGAACACCTCCGGGTCGGCGGATTCGAAGTCCAATCCTGATTCCATCTTATCTGCAAGGGCGACCGGCCGCCGTAGCTGCGTTTTCAACTTGTCGGCCTCAAATTGTATGCTGCGTCGTTCGAGAAACTCAAACTGCTTGTGCGCAAGCACGCACAGTCGATGGCCGGGAGGGGCAAGGGTGAAGAACCCGATCCGTTCCACAGGTATGAGTCTGTCGGTTTCACGAACAATCAGCTCTGCGAGCTGCCGGGCCCCAACGCATTCCTTCATATCGTGAAGGAATTTCCGTTCCGCCTCCCGGAAATTGTATCGGACTCTGAAGAAACGTCGATCAACGAACCTTTGAACGCCGCGGCGCAATGGCTCAAACAATAGTGCGACGATGACTGCGGCGCCGGTACCGAAGGAGGTTTGCAACTCTCCCATCATAGCTCCCACGAGACCCACCAGGGCAACGTAGATCCCAACGACGGCCCCGACCACGATCGCGTAAACCGTCGTGCGGTTGATGACCACTTCGACGTTCAGCAGATGATGTTTAACGAACGAGATGGCGAACGACACCGGGATGATCGTCAGAAATATCAACGTGTACTCTTCCGCGACGATGGGGCCGGACTGCAACAACCCCGGAAGAACAACCAGAAGAAGAAACGGCGTCGGGCCAAGGCAGAGTCCCCAGAGAACCCACTGCAACTTTCGTCGATCTGCACGGGACGTCGTACGCACGTACGACACAATGAAGTTGGCGATTCCACCGAGCACATACAGAATAATGGCCACGTGGAAGACGTCGAACCAGAACTGGTAGCGTGCAAATCCGATTTCTGTTCCTGCCAGGACGATATCAGCATGGGCAATGAGAAGGAGGGTTATCAGAACACCGGCGGGAAGAAAGCTGCCAACGAGCTTCAACGGAAACGACCCCGGAAGCGGCATCGGGAACATCGTGGTCAACAGAAAGAAGGTCGCCGCGACGCCCATGTACGAAAGAAAGAAGAGGATGCTACTCAGATAGCCAATCCGGCTTCCGGGCGTCACCCCCTCGAAGGCAACCACAACTACGACGGCCATAGAAACCATGGCCCAATGGAGAATGCTCGCCACCCGATCCCGCGGACGCACGAGGATAACAAAGATCGCCAACGCAAAGGTCACAATCCCGACAAACCACACGATGACAACGTATGTGATGTTGTGTGCAGGCAACAACGTGCACACTGTGGATCCCTCCATGAGTCCACGACGATAGCTGATCGTAACCGTCTCTCCCGCTGCAGAGTTGTCCGCAAAGAATACGGCCTGCGCGGGGAAGGCAAGCCGACGCCCGTTCCACATGAGAAGTTCATCGCCTGGGCGGAGATCGGAACAAACCGCGGGCTCAATAATGCTTTGGAGGATCACCCGACCTGCATCCTGCTGGAGAGTAAATGGAGATTTTGCACGATCAAGAAGTGACGTAGTGTGGAGGACACAGAAACTCAGCAGGAGGGCATCGATCAATAGGGCCAGAAGGGTACGAACAGAGGGGCGATACATTTCCACGATCCAGGTGTGGAAGGGATGAGACTCTGCGGGAATATACTAACCGGTGCGATGAAAAGAAAGATGCGGAACGAGGAGAAACGGCGTGCTCGCCGGGCAGGATGAAACAGAGGGGTCGCCAGGCCCTCTGCTGCATATGTCTGTTGTGTCGGTTTCCTTACTTCGCCTTCACAAATTTCAGGGAAGCAGAATTCAGGCAATAGCGAAGCCCGGTCGGTTTCGGGCCGTCATCAAACACATGGCCGAGATGTGCGTCACACCGACTGCATAGCACTTCGGTGCGCGTCATGAGCAAGCTCTTGTCCGTCTCGTCAGCAACATTCTCCTGCGCTATGGGTTTCCAGAAACTGGGCCATCCGGTTCCAGACTCGTATTTCGTCTCCGAGGAAAAGAGATCCGTGCCACAGCAAACACACTTGTAGACGCCGGTCTCGTGGTTATTCCAGTACTCTCCCGTAAACGCCCGCTCCGTCCCCTTCTTGCGCGCCACCTCATATTGCTGCGGCGTGAGCTGCTGCTTCCATTCTTCATCTTTCTTGATGACCTTCTCGGCCATGACAAATCCTTTCTTCTCTGCTGAATACAATCTGATCGTCGACGTTGCCCCCTTTTTCTTTCCCTGCGTCACCGGTTTTCCTGCTCCGGCAAGGAGAGCGGTTGCCACCATCACCATGAACAGGACCGTTCCGACGTATATCCGCTGTCTAATCATTCTCTTGCTCCTTGTTCGAATATCCTAACACCAAGATCATGTATTTCGTTTCATCGACTCTGGGATCGAGAGTAATACGGATGATAGGCATATCAGGGATAGGGAACTCAAATCACGAGAGAATCATCCGCCCCAAGGGGGAATCACTGCTTGCTGCTACGCACCCGGAAGGGAACGAAGACGTTCGGAGAGATGCGATCGGTCGGCCAGAACATTGAGCAAAGGGCCCTGAGGACCAAACTCGACCATGCTGACAGAACCAACCGGGCAGGCGAAACGGTAACGGAACCGGTCAACGTCAATACCTAACAGGCTGCACAGGATGATCCTGATGGTCGCCTTGTGGGACACAACAAGCACGTTGCCGTCCGCAAACTGTTCTCTGATCTCTTCAATCACCTTCAGTCCTCGGCGCGCAATTTCAATTGCGGGCTCGCCGCCGGTTGGCGCGCACCATGCGGGATCCGCTTTCCATCGGATGTGGTCATCGTGATACTCACGGTCGACCTGCTCCACCGTCTTTCCTTCCCATTCTCCATAGCCGATCTCTTTGAGGTCCCCCCGAAGATGCATGTCTATACCAAGGGTCGAGCACAGAGGCTTCGCGGTTGCCACGGTTCGCCTCAGCGGACTTACATACACCGCAGCCCATACCGTCTTGTTGTACGCAGCGGAAAACTCAACAGCCATGGCCAGCCCATCCGGTGTGAGGTCGGGATCAAGTCCAGAGCCACAGAACAAATGGTCCTTGCTGTACACTGTTTGACCGTGACGGAGGAAATAGAGAGAAAGGCTCACGACAAGATTTCTTTCGAGTGAGGAAATGGTGGGAGATTACGCGTGAAGGATGTCGAGACCCCCGGACCGGATCAACTGGGCGACGTTCTCAATATCGTGCGATAGGGGCCTGTCTCCGTTCAGCCTGCGCACTATGCGCCGGATTTTCCCGAGCGCCCGAGCGGTGCCCCGGCCCGGTTGTTCATTTCTGCACTCCACACCCTGGGCGGCACAGATGGCCTCTATGGCAAGGATGCGTTGCACGTTGCTGACGATCTCGCGGGTTTGCCGCGCTGCGATCGTTCCCATGCTCACATGGTCTTCCTGGTTGGCGGACGTCGGGATGGAATCGCCGCTGGCCGGGTGGATGAGGACTTTATTTTCCGACACCAACGCTGCGGCTGTGTATTGCGCAATCATCAGACCGGAACGGACGCCTCCATCAGTGACAAGAAACGGAGGAAGGCCGAAGCTGTGATGCTTGTCCATCAGCTTGGCGGTCCGCCGCTCGGAGATGTTTCCCAACTCCGCCACGGCGAGGCCGAGAAAATCGAGGGCAAGCGCCAGCGGTTGACCGTGAAAGTTCCCCGCACTATACGATCGTCCTTCATCGGCAAAGATCAGGGGATTATCGGTGGCAGAGTTGATCTCCGTCTCTATGACGCGCCGGACATATACCGTTGCGTCACGAGAGGCACCGTGTACTTGTGGCGCGCAACGGAGGGAGTAGGAATCCTGAACCTTTTCGCGTGTATCCTCGTCAACGCGGTCAAGAAGTTTGCTTCCCCGGATCACTGAACGGATATTCCGTGCCGACACGAGTTGCCCGGCATGTGGTCTCGTGATATGCACTTGCGTCGCAAAGGGTGCACTTTTCCCCTTGACCGCTTCCAGCGTCATGGCGGCCACAATGTCGGCAACATCGGCAAGCTGCTCAGCATCGACGAGGGCAAGAACGCCGAGCGCCGTCATTGCCTGCGTGCCATTGTTCAGCGCAATCCCTTCTTTCGCCTCCAGGACAACGGGTGTGATACCGGCGGCCTTCATCGCACGTCCGCCGCTCATCTTCCTCCCGTTGTAGTACGCCTCCCCTTCCCCGATCAACACAGCAGCCATGTGCGACAGCGGCGCGAGATCCCCGCTCGCACCTACCGAGCCCTGCGAAGGAACAACAGGATGCACGCCTTTGTTCAGCATCGCCAGAAGTCGCTCGACCGTAGAAATACGGATGCCGGAGAATCCCTTCGCAAGCGCATTGGCGCGAAGGAGCATCATTGCCCGGACCACCTCTTCACCAAACGGCTCTCCAATGCCGGCACAATGACTCAGGATCAGATTCCTTTGGAGATCACGCAGCTTGTCGGGAGCGATGGAGACATTCTGGAATGCTCCAAAGCCTGTCGTTATGCCGTAAATGATCTCCTCATTGCGCACGGCGTTCTCCACCCACACACGGGAACTCTGCATTCGCCGTTTCGCGCCTGGTGAGAGAACAACTGAAGCGCCTGCTCGCGCAACGAGAAGGACATCGTCAATGGTCAGGTTGTTTCCATCAATTACAATACGCCGGGGTGTTCTCATTCCGGAAAGACCGCTCGCGTTCGGTTGATGCGATGTGATTGTGAAATGTAGTTACAAGGTGGCCAACATTTGTCGAACTTCGTTCAAATACTTCTCCTTCGCCACCGAGATCTGTGCGGTACGGGAGAGCTGCAGCCATTCGTCCCGTTCCTTTCCAACGGCTGTCTTCTTCTTGTCCTGCAATTGTGCGCCGAGCTTCAGGTTCTTGATTGTCACCTCACCTTTTGCAAACTCATCTCCCCCAACGATAACGGCAATCGGAATCTGCTGACGGTTAGCATACTGGAGCTGTTTGCCAAGTCCCTTCTCGTCACCAAGGTACATCTCGGTGTTGATCCCTGCCTGTCGGAGTTCCCTGGTCAACCTCTGGTAGTCGGCAATGCGCGATGGTTCCATTACCGTGACAATCACCTGCGCGGTGGAAGGGGCAAGTTCCACCAGTCCAAGCTTCTGGAGCGCGGCAAACAACCGGTCCACCCCAATCGAAGCACCAACGGCGGGTATCTTCCTGCCAAGGAACCGCTCCACCAATCCATCGTAACGGCCACCGCCAAAAACCGAGCCGAATTCAGGGGCATCATTCAAGCTCGCTTCAAAGACGGGCCCGGTGTAGTAGTCCAGGCCGCGGGCAACACTGAGATCGAGTACGACATTCTCCTCAGGAATGGCGAGATTATCGAGCGAGTCACAGATGAAGTGAAGCTCATTGAGCGCCACTTCGGCTGATACCACTCCCTTGAAGAGTCCGCTGAGCGATGCCAGGACCTCGCGTCGCCTCCCGGTCGGAAGGGCCAGAAACTCTTTAATGCGCGAGACCTGCTTTGAACTTAGTCCCAACCCCGGAATCTTGTCTCCCGAAACGTCTGTTCGACCAATGGTCAGTTCTGCGGTCACCCCTTCCAATCCGATCTTATCCAGCTTGTCCAGCACACGGAACACCTTGTGCGCCGTCTTGTGCGGTATCCCTGCGAAGTCCATCAGCCCATTGAGCACTTTGCGATCACTGAACTTTATTCTGAACCGGTCGATCCCCAGCGCTTTGAGTGTATCGTACATGCCACAGATGATCTCGGCGTCAGCGGCGGTGGAGGATGTGCCAACGGAGTCAAGGTCGAACTGCATGAACTCACGGAATCGTCCCGGATCGGGTTTGTCAGCCCGCCATACCGGCGCAACCTGGTAGCGCCGGAAGGGAAGAACCAGATCGGGATACTGGGCAACCACGCGTGCAAGTGGAACGGTCAGATCGAACCGGAGGGCAACGTGTTCTTCTTCGGGATTATCAAAGTGGAAGATCTGCTTCTGGTTTTCATCGCCGTAGCCGATGAGCGTAACCAGATACTCCTGCGCTGGGGTTTCGAGAGGCTGGAACCCGTACAGCTCGTACACTTTCCGGATGGTCGAGATCATCTTCAGCCGGGCATTC
>DASRUE010000136.1:0-8395 GCA_035687895.1 Bacteroidota bacterium
TAAACTCTTCTCTTCGATCATGGAGAAAGACAAGGTGATAGCGCAACGCTATGATGATTTACGGGGATCAAACTATTTTATCAGGTTGGTAATGCTCTTGGAGGATGGTGTGGTTTCACGGGATGAAATTCAGGGCTTAGATGATGAGTTGAAAGCGAAACTGTCTGCCCACAGAAAAAACGCCTGACTGTTCTGCTCCACAGTCCGATCTGCTTCCATCAGTAGTTGTCACGCTGGTTATTTACCGGACTGGCAGAAAGTATGAGTGGTATCAGCAAGGTAACTTGTATTGAAGGAGGCACAAGATGAGAACGCTAGGCTTCATATTCCTTCTGTTATTTCTCTTCAGTTTGACTTCGGCCCAAATGCAATTCTGGCAACAAACGAACGGTCCCACTGGCGGTAGTATCAGGTCGTTCGCAGTCAACAAACATGGAAAGGTATATGCTGCTACGTCTTTCAGTGGGATCTTTCGATCCACAAACAATGGAACGACGTGGGAACATATAGGTGCACCGCATTGGTCGTTCATTTGCATTGCAGTGAGTTTCAATGGAATAATCCTCGCGGGCCACTCCGGTGGTATTCTCAGATCAACAGATGATGGTCTGCACTGGCTTGAGGTGAGACCAATCCCATACTCAGGCATCGCAGTCGCAGTGGCTCCTCTCGGACAAGTTTTTGCCAGCATCGGGGGCGTAATCCATCGGTCTACCGATGACGGAGCATCATGGGAAAGGAGTGATACAGGGATTAACTCTTCAATCGAATGCCTGGCCGTCGATTCTGCTGGCCGAGTCTACGCGGGTGGTGGATTTACCGACAATGGAGGAGTGTATCGATCCACGGACAATGGAAATATTTGGACAGTTCAAAGTGCTGGCTTGAATCGCAGGGATATCGTTTCAATCGCGGTCGATTCATCCGGTGTGATGTACGCCGCCTCTCCCGTTACCATAGCGCGATCAACAAACATGGGTGAACAGTGGGAGCAACTGAGTTTTCCCGTCGACACTGCACTATTCAGATCACTCACAACGAGAGCGCATGGGGAACTCTTTGTCGGCACCACTCGCTTCGGAGTTTTCCGTTCGACTGACTTTGGGTTAACCTGGGCAGCATTCAATCAGGGACTGCGAAAGCTTGATGGGTTCCATCCATTGGCAAGTAACAATACAACTGGCTCCGTCTATGTTGGTGCGGAAATTGACGGGGTCTACCGCTGGTTCGAGGGGGAAAACGCATGGGACCTAATGACCTTTCCTGGGGCAATGGTCTTTTCTCTTGCAAGTGATCAAATGGGGAGAATTTTCTCCAGCGCAGGGTCGACAGGAATCTGGAGAACAACCGACAGAGGAGAGCAATGGGTACAATGCCGCCAAGGGTTAGGAGATACAAATATCATTGGCCTTCTTAGCCTGCCGTCTGGAATTCTGCTTGCTTATGGATCGACTCGAGGGTCCATTTATCGGTCCACAAACAGTGGTGACACTTGGATTCCAGCAAGCAGCGGCCTGGCAGGCATCTATTTATGTTCGAGTGCTGTTGATTCCGCTGGGCGAATATACCTTGGAACTTATTCCGGTATCTTTGTTTCAACGAACGAGGGCGAGACGTGGGGTCAACTTGGCACGAGTCCATATCTCGCTCGCACAATTGCGATCACGCCGGCGGGAGTTCTCTTTGCCGACGTTCCGCCGGGCATAGTTTCAAGGTCAACAGATCAGGGGGTAACCTGGACAAGCGCAGACAGCGGGTTGTCAGGTTTTGCAGTGCAAACTCTCTCTGCCGGGCGTGATGGAAACCTGTACGCCGGCGGGAGTACGGGCGTGTTCAGTTCAACGAACGGCGGCTTGAGTTGGAATAGATCGTTGACGGTGGCCAATGCCGGCCTGACTTTCCTTGTTCAAAACTCACTTGGCGATCTCTTTGCAAGCGTGCATGATGGTCAGATTTTCCGCAAGAGAAGCAACGACACATCTTGGGCAAATGTTTCTGGTGGCTTGCCATTCCTTTTGATCGGTTCCCTAGCGATTAGTTCAGATGGTTTTTTGTTTGTCGGAACTTATGGAGCAAGTGTTCTTCGCAGTGTCAGTCCAACAACAGATGTCGAAGCGCCAAATGCCGAATTGCCCGTCCGCGCGTCTCTGTTTCAGAACTATCCCAACCCGTTCAATCCGAAAACGACAATCAAATTTCAAATCCCAAATCTCAGGCCTCAAACCGCCGTATCACTCAAGGTCTACGATCTCCTCGGCCGCGAGATAGCAACGCTGGTCAATGAGGTGAAGGAGCCGGGGGCGTACACAGTGCAGTTCGATGCAAGCGGAATCGCGAGCGGTGTCTATTTCTATCAATTGCGGGCGGGAGGTCATGTGGAGACAAAAATGATGCTGCTTCTGAGATAACATGCGTAGCTGATTTTTGGCGCATCGCAGCCGCGGTCCGTTATGTCTCAGAGTAATCGAAAACAAAACGCACGTGGGCGGTGTTAGAAGAATAGTATGAAACGATGGCTCGCAATCATAGCGGTGTTTCTTGGCAGTCTTTTAGCGACGGCATTAGTTGGCTTCTTTCTGGCATTGACATTGGTAGGGCCACACTCGGATATCTTGCCCCGTGTATTGCAAGTTCCTGTCGGTCTTCTGTTGTGGTTGGGTGTGCTTGGGATTCCATCGTGGCTATCGTGGATCACGTACAGAAAATTCAAGCGCAGAGACAATGAGACATAACAAGTTGTTCGTGCCGCGTTTCAAAGAGAAAGTACAGCACTGAAGGGGGTATGAAGAATATCTCACGATGTATCCTGGTAGGTCAAACGGCTCAAATACCATCTTATAGTGGTCACATTCAAACAGCAGAGTCGTCATGAGAAGGGTTTTGGGGATATTGACCTTGCTTGCATTCACATTGACGGCAATCGGATGTCACTCCACCAAACAGTTTCTTGTAACGGAGAGACAACGCATAAAGGAGTCACAAAAGATCTACAAGGTTGAAACACTTGACGGGAGGGTCATCAGATTCGATTCCGACCCTCTGGGATATGCAGTTATGCGCGACACGACAATCGAGAGATTCATGAAGGATGGTTCGGTCGAGGCAATCCCTCTCTCGTCTGTCAAACTCATCCATACAACGCAATCCGACCCTGCTGCGACTATCATTGGTGTTGCGCTGGCTATTGGAGGAGCAGCATTTCTTCTAATTGCAGCCATCGGTCATGGCTTGGGATCCGGTTCTTGGTAAGGGCATAATCATCGCCTGCTGCCCAGAGGTCTGGCCACGAAAGGAGGTACAGAAAGTGAAACGGTTCTTTCCAAGCTCTCTCCTTCTGCTGATGTCCTTCACGGTCCTGACAGTCAAAATGCGTGCTCAGGATTTCTACCCGCTCGATTCGGCAAACACCTGGAGCTATCGGGTCTTCCACAACAACTATCCTCAACCCCCGGACTCTACAACAAGGCAACCCAGCATCACGACGGACACTCTCATGCCGAATGGGCACACCTACCGCCGCCTTAGCCAGTCGGATCCCCTCGGCTCTTTGTTTGTTCGGGTTGATTCCACGCATGTACATTACTGCTTTGACGGTTTGGATGTACCGATGTTCAATCTCCGTGATACAGTAGGTACTGTCGACACCATTCGATGGGGACCATTGTTTACTTCACGTCTTGACAGGGTGGACTCCATACTGATATTCGGTCAATGGAGAACCGCACGTTACTACAGCTTTGACGGTCTCGTTCAATCCGAAGCCACCCTTGCTGAGGGTTTTGGTATTGTCGATGCTGTTGATTGGGGAGACGGCGGGTGGCCTTTCAATTATATAGCATGGTGGCGTATTCGGGGCTGCATCATTCGCGACACGACATACGGAACTCTGGTGGATGTTCCCGAAGAGCAAACGAGTCCAACCGGGTTCGCCTTGTATCAGAACTACCCCAATCCGTTCAACCCAAGCACAAGCATCAAATTCCAATTAACAAATTCCAACTTTGTTTCGCTGAAGGCGTACAACATCCTCGGCCAGGATGTGGCAACCCTTGTTGATGGGATCACGTCGAGCGGAAACCACGTCGTAACATTCGGTGCATCGCATCTCGCGACGGGTGTGTACGTCTATGTTCTGTCGACCCCCAGTGGTAGCATTCGCCGGAAGATGATGCTCTTGAAATGACGAGCCAACCAACGCCTGCCTATGATACGCGAGGATACATGGGCGAGGATAGAGCCAAGACGTGCGGGCTGATCATACACCAGAGTGGCAACGGCAAATGACCATCAACGAAAAAAAGCTTCTGGAGGCATTCGAACTCCATTCGGTCGAGGGTATCCGGGGAGTCCTCGATGAAGGACTCGATCCACGCTCGCCGATCGAGGGGAAGCTCCCGATCCACTGGCTGACCGAGATGTACAAGCGGTCCGATGGGTTTCCCGATTGTCTCCGGCTGTTGCTCGATCGGGGGGCTGTATTTGACGACCCGCATGTACTCCCCGTTCTTCTTGACGATGCAGAGGGACTCGCGGCAGCCATACGTGCTGATCCTTCACTGATCAGCCACCGGACAACGATGGTCTCGGCGTTTACTCCCCTGATTGGCGCATCGCTGCTCCACGTTGCTGCGGAGTATGGAAACGAGAAGGCAGCCCGGGCTCTTCTTGCGCTCGGCGCCGATGTTGATGCGCGGGCGGCCGTGGATTCGTACGGACTTGACGGGCATACACCTCTCTTCCATACCGTCAACTCGCACAACAACCGCTCGGCCCCGATTCTCCGACTCTTGTTGAATGCCGGGGCGCGCAGCGATGTCCGTCTTGAGGGCATCACCTGGGGGAAGGGATTCGAATGGGAGACCACCGTTTTTGATGTCACTCCACTCTCGTATGCACAGTTCGGGCTTCTCCCGCAGATGCATCGGATGGAGAGGGACGTGTACGACAACATACGACGCTTGCTTGAAGCTTCGGGTCGCACAGTCCCACTTCTGGAAAATGTTCCCAATCGATATCTGAAACCGAAGACCGATACCTGAAAACAGCCGGGGCCATTTCATGAGCAAGAAGCACCTCCAACGAGTCCGACGTATCTGTCTAGCGCTTCCAGACACGAGCGAGAAACTCTCGCACGGTGAGCGAACGTTCTTCGTCCACAAAAAGGTGTTCGCCATGTTCTCCAACAACCATCATCGCGATGGACACATCGCCGTCGTGCTTCCGGCGCCGCCCGGCGCCCAGGCCGAGTTGATCAGAACTTCAGCGGAAATCTTCTACAAGCCTCCGTATGTGGGAGGACGGGGCTGGATCGGTATTGAGCTTGGACAGATCAGCGATGACGACCTGAGTTTCCATATTCACATGGCATGGGAACTCATTGCCCCGAAACGGCTGTTGTCCAACATTGAGGCGCCTGCTGTCTCTCCCGGAAACACCCGCAAGCGGGGCGCCAGATAAGAGTCTGGCGTGGACCTCACGGGCACCGCGTTGCAACTCGTAGAACCCGGACTTTATAAGATCCAACCATTCATCAGACAGCGTTACCAAAGGAGGAGCAATGTCCATACGGCCGGTCAAACGGATCATTCAATCCCAACCCACTATTGAGGGGGCGGGCGTGCGATTACGTCGCGCGTTCGGCTTCGGGGCAACAGAGGAATTCGACCCATTCCTGCTGCTCGACGATTTCCGGAACGAGAATCCCGAAGACTATCTCGCAGGGTTTCCGTGGCATCCGCATCGGGGCATCGAAACCATTACCTACGTCCTCGCGGGGGAGGTCAGTCATGGCGACAGCCTCGGGAACCGCGGCACATTGGGAGCCGGTGATGTGCAGTGGATGACCGCAGGCCGCGGGATTCTTCATCAGGAAATGCCGAAGGGCGACAAGCAGGGACGAATGCACGGCTTCCAGCTCTGGGCAAATCTCCCCTCCACACTCAAGATGACTACTCCCCGCTATCAGGATGTCAAGTCCGGCGAAATCCCTGAGGTCACCGATGACGATGGGACGGTCGTTCGTGTCGTGTGTGGAGATTTCTGGGGAAAGTCCGGCCCCGTGGAAGGCGTCGCAGCGAATCCACGGTATCTGGATGTGTGGGTTCCCCCCGGCAAGCGGAAGACGCTCCCGGTCGAAACGAACCGGCACGCGTTTGCGTACGTGTTCGAGGGGTCAGGCTCGTTCCGGGATGCTTCCCGGCCAAAGCCAGTCAAAACGGATCTCGTCGGATCGACCGGCGGTGAGGTGCTTGAATTCACGGGCAATCGCTCGCTCGTGCTCTTCGACTCCGGCGACGAGGTAACGGTACAAGCTGGAGACGCCGGCGTCAGGTTCCTGTTGGTCTCCGGTCAGCCGCTCAAGGAGCCGGTTGCCTGGCGCGGCCCCATTGTCATGAACACCGAGGAAGAGCTTAACCAGGCGTGGGCTGAGTTGCGTAACGACACGTTCATTAAGGATCGTTGACCTTGGGAAAGATAACCACAGAGACCTGCCCGCCATTCAAGTACCTTGGAGGCAGGCGGGCGCTGAGACACAGAGTTGAAAATGAATGGTTGTTTTGTACCTTTCTGTCTCTAAGTGTTCTTTTCCGGTGTAATCCTCACAAGCGGAGATCAATCAATGTCCGGCTCGCTCCTGACAAGCATTGAACACACATTTATGCAATTCAGTTTTCGGAGGCTTCTCTATATTCTCTTTCTCTTGGGCGTCTTGCATCTCGTGAGTGGGCATGTCCAACCACAGCCGCCTGACACGCGCCCCAACATCGTCTACATCATGACCGACGATCTGGGATATGCGGATCTAAGCGGTTATGGACGAAAGGAATATCAAACCCCCATCCTGGACAAACTGGCTGCAGAGGGGATGCGTTTCTCAAATGCGTATTCAGCAGCTCCGGTGTGCACGCCAACCCGTGTCGCCTTTATGACGGGCCGCTACCCTGCGCGACAACCGGTCGGACTCAGGGAGCCTCTCCGATGGACTGAACAAGACAAAGGGATCGGGCTATCACCCGATCACCCCACTGTTTCATCCCTGCTCAAGGGGAACGGATACGAAACAGCTCTGGTCGGCAAATGGCATCTCGGGTTCCTGCCGGAGTTTTGGCCCAACAAACATGGCTTCGATGAATTCTTCGGCATCCTGGCGGGTGCCGTAGACTACATAGCCCATAAGAATCCGCGGGGCAAGAATGAATTATATGAAAACGATAAACTGATCGACCGCGATGGCTACATGACAGACCTTCTCGCCGAGCGCGCCGTTGCAATCATATCCCGACCCCGCACAAAGCCGTTCTTCCTCAGTTTGATGTTCACTGCACCGCATTGGCCATGGCAGGGTCCCGGAGATAAGCCCTATCCCGATAGTGCATTCACGAGTGGAGGATCTCCTGAAATCTTTGCGGCCATGATGAAGAGCCTGGACAACGCTGTCGGTAGGGTACTCAAGGCTCTCGAAGACAATGGTTACGCTCGCAACACCCTGGTTATTTTCACAAGCGACAATGGTGGAGAACAGTATTCGGACATGGGACAGTTTTCCGGACGCAAGATGCAATTGTGGGAGGGCGGAATACGAGTTCCGGCTTTTGCGCGATGGCCAGGTGTCATCCCGGCGAACCGCACAACTGACCAGGCCATCATCACCATGGATTGGACAGCCACAATCCTCGCAGCCGCGCAAACGAAGCCGGACGCGACGTACCCGCTGGACGGAATGAACCTGCTACCGATTTGCACTGGGAAGGCCCCGACTCAAAGTCGCACATTTCAGTGGCGGCTTTTTCAGCGAGCAAAGTTCAAAGCATTACGCAGCGGGAATTACAAATACTTGCAGGATGAAAAAGGTGAGTACGTATTCGATCTTGCGAAAGACCCCGGAGAAAAACAGGATCTCAGGGGGAGTCATCCTGAAATACTCCAGCGACTAAAGCTGATGTATAGGGAGTGGGAATCGGAGATGCTTATACCTGTCCCGCTTGAATAGCCTATTGTGAGATAGCCACTGGTGCCGCCATGGCCAACGACAAGGTCCATAGAGGTCACGTAGATGGGCCGTCTAACCAGCAGTTCAACCTTTCCAACAGTCACGCAACGGAAGATCAACATGAATGCGCGCACCATCATCATATTCGTTCTGTTCACCGCGTTACTCGCAACGGGTTGCGCGGTGCAGAAGAAATCAGAAGACAACAGTCTCGTCGGAGCCTGGCGAAGCAAGGTGCAGTTCAAGAGCGGCGCATTCGCTGCGGTGAAGGATCTTGAATTCATGTACGTCTTCAACGCGGGGGGCACCATGACGGAATCCTCAAACTACGACGGTGCACCTCCTGTACCTCCCGCCTACGGCATGTGGAGAAAACTCGGGCCGGGGCAATTCGAGGCGAAGTAC
>DASRUE010000137.1:0-2773 GCA_035687895.1 Bacteroidota bacterium
TGGTTGCTCTCGAAGAACTCGACATCCCGGTAGGCGTAGTCGAGCGTGAAGTCTATGGAGCCGAGCTCGTAGTGGACACCCGCGCCTGCGGTGAACCCAAAGATGTGCGAGGTCTTATCCGTCACCGTGAGCGTGTTGTTCTCCGCTTTTTCGGAGAGGGCGTACCCGCCACGGAGGAAAAACATATCATTATAGCCATACTCGGCACCCACCTTGTATTCATCTGCCGAGAAGTTGTTGTTCTGGAAAACGCCCGAGACGTTGAGGGCATTCTGCTCGCCAACGTCAATCTTGTACGCAAGGCCGAGCTCGATGGTGGACGGCAGCTCGAAGGCTGCCGCCGTTACCCGGTAGAACGAGCCGGGCCGGAGGACGTCGTTAACGTTCCCTTGACGCAGAAGGCCATCTCCCTCGAACTTCATCTGCGGTCCGATGTTCTTGACCGCGACGCCGAGGCTCAGTCCATTCACGCCGCCAAGGCCGGAATACTGCACGCCGGCGCTGAAGGAGAATCCGGTGGCCGACACACGATCAAAACGCTCCGAGATGAGCGTAAACGTGGCACCAACAGAAATCCTGTCCGTGAGCAGACGGGCATACGTCAGGCCGAGGTTCACCACCGTCGGGCTGATAACCTGTCCCGTCCCATCAGGCGCATCTTCCGTTGTCACGTTGATGTCGCCGATGGAAAGCGACTTCAAGCTGAACCCGAGGGTACCGAATCCCTCGAAGGCACCGCTGACAGCGACGTAGTCCACGCCGATGTCTGCGATGTAGTTCATGTGAGAGAACATGGCATTGGCGCTGTGTGGTGCTCGCGCAAGACCTGCCGGGTTCCAGTAGATGGCTTCAATGCCGCTGGTGGTTGCGATGGAGGATCCACCCAGCGCAATGTCTCGTGCGCCAACCGGGATCAACAGTTCCGGTGCAGCGTTGGTGCCGACGCGGTTCTCGCCTCCCGCATATGCTGTCGTGCAGACAGCCGATACAAGGACGAGAAACGCCATAGCGATGCTGCTCATCGTTAATGCTGGCTGTTTCATTTCCTGCTCCTTTTCAAATTGTGTCGGTGATCGATGCATGGCCGGGATTAGAAGTTATCCAGGTACTGCTGTTCCTGAACGACGATGAGCTTCAGGGTTTTCTTCCCGAGCTCGGCGCCCGTGGCGTCTTTCAGGGTCATGTAGGCAATGTAGACGCCGCTGGCCACCGGCAGACCGCCATGGTTCGTGAGATCCCAATTCAGGAACTGCGTTGGATCATCCTTGCTGATCGCCTTCACAAGTGCACCGGAGAGATTGAAGATGCGGACTTCCGCTTTTGCTGGCATATGGTTGAACGTCACGAACCGTGCAAACCGCGATGTCTCCGCACGATTGAACCCGTAGTAGGGGTTCGGGAAGACGTTGATCTGCGTGACGTCCGCTGCGGCGGTGCTGGAACTGTAGGACGGTGCCGCAGGTGCTGTAAGATTGAATACATCAGTAGCCGAGTTCACGTAGTTCGGCGAGATATGAATGACGCTAGCCCGGATGTCAGCGATAAGTCCGCTCGGAGTAATCCACTCGGCAATGTATTGATGGTCCAGGACAGGAATCGTGTTCGTCGCATTACCCGGTGTAATACTGTAGGTTGGGGTCGGTGGCGGAGAAACATCGCCATCATAAGTCGATGTGGCCACGAAGATCACTTCCACGTTGCCATCAGGATTCCACTGGCCGTCGTTGTTTTGGTCTCTCCATCCGACGTTCAACTGACGCGGTGTTGCAGCGGAGATATCCCAAACTTGGAATGGGACATTGACATAGTCCTGGAATTGGTATGTCCCGATTCTCCGGTAGCGATACCCCTTCTGCGTCAGACTGCCACCATCTCCGAACCTAAACTCAATATCCCTGTATTGTGAAGGATCGACACCCGGACCAACCGCACCGAGGTAGTTTCCTATGTTGAAGGAAGTGGTGACCTGGTTTCGAAAGAGGGCACCATCTCCCGGAGCTGTAAACCTCCCAAAACCCTGTCCTGTCCTGAGTGTCCACACAGTGCCGATATAGGAGGACCGGTCACCATTCGGCTGTGGCGCGGGACCGGCAACAGTAAAGTACATTCCGTCGGTGATGGGATAATCAAAGGTGTTCCCATTTGTCGGAGCTATGTCGTCATGGTTGCCTGGTTCGATCTGCACAGTTGGGCCCTGGTTGACACCGCGGGCAACCGTGTCGCTCCCGGAAACCACGTACCAGCTAAGTATGTCGGCCGTGACTGTATCCGGGCCATAGACAAACGTCGTTGGGATAGTTCGGAATGTTACGCTGTAGTTCCTTCCCGTCAGCTTCAGCGGGTCGATCACCGTTGCAGTGACTGCGCCATCGCTGGTTCCGTTGTGTGTAACGGGGACCTCCGTCCCGTAGCCCGCGCTCAACCGGACGCCGGGATTTGGTCCCTGCGGAATCCCTGTGTAGATCTGAGGCGTGGATTCCAGCGCATGGGTCAACGCTTGGTCGCTGGGGTTGTATCCATAGGCGGTCACTGCAAAATAGTAGCGCTGGCCATTGACCAACGGTGCCTGCCGAATTGCATCTCTGTTCACGACGAGTTCCCGGACGATCCCGTTGTCCGTTCCTCGCTGTTTCACCACGCGAACAATGATACCCAGACCCACGTCAAACACATCATCGTAGATTGTCCGGATTGCGTTCCCGTTCTTGTCGAACGTGGCAAGCAGTCTCATATCCGTACGGCCGTCGACTTCTCGTTTGTCGCCCGAGAGAGG
>DASRUE010000138.1:0-24341 GCA_035687895.1 Bacteroidota bacterium
TTCCCCATACGTCCCTTGAAATTCCTGTTCGTTGTGGAAAGGGCCACTTCGCCATCGCCCAAGGCTCCTTCATGAACGCCAAGGCACGGACCGCAGCCAGGATTCATCACGACAGCTCCCGCCTGCATGAAATCTCCGATATAGCCACGCCCCAGTGCTTGTGCGTAGATCTTGCCCGACGCGGGAAACACAAGCATCCGGGTATTCTTTGCCACCTTCTTCCCCCGAATGATCCGTGCAGCGATCTCAAGATCATCCAACCGTCCGTTTGTGCATGACCCGATCACAACCTGATTCACCTTCACACCCTCCACCAACCCGATGGATTTCACGTTGTCTACCGTATGGGGACAAGCCACCTGCGATTCCAGGTCCGTCACATCGATGTTGATGACCTTTTCGTAGACTGCATCAGGATCCGGCGTGACCATGGTGATGGGATCCGAGACATGAGCTTCATCGCGCAGATAGCGGCCCGTCTCGTCATCGCCCGGCACAATCCCCCCTGTTGCGCCGGCCTCAACAGACATATTGCAAAGCACGAGTCGACCCGACGTGGACATTCGTTGGATGGTCTCGCCATGGAATTCGATCACCTTGAAATTCGCACCCTGGGCAGTGATGGCCTTGATCAAGTAAAGGATCAAATCCTTTGGACCAACGTATTCCTTGAATTTACCTGTGACATTCACCTTGATGGTTGCCGGAACTTCGACGTTCAGCGCCACACCCAGCGCCCAGACGCTCGCCATTTCCGTTGCACCAATGCCGAACGAGAACGCGCCCAGCGCACCGTGACTTGTGGTGTGTGAGTCGGTACCCACCACTACGTGGCCCGGAAGGACATAGCCGCTCTCCGGCAGTACCTGATGACAAATCCCACCGACGTCGCCCCGGATATCGTGGAACTTGCTGATCGCATGCTTCGCTACAAAATCCCGTATGATCTTCTGGTTGGTCGCGGTCTTCGGGGACTCCGCCGGTACCCGGTGATCGAAAATGATGGCCACCCTCAACGGATCCCAGACCTTCGCCTCGAACGAGGTCCCCTTGTAGATTTCCAGAAACTGGTTGATGACCAACGCCGCGTTCTCATGCGACATGGCCAGATCAACCTTCGGCTCGACGACGTCTCCCGCCCTCACCGCCACGCGCCCCGAAGCGCGGGCCAGGATTTTTTCAACGACAGTCATTCCCATTCAGTAATCTCCTGTGATCGATTCAGGTTCAAGGATACTCAAACAACAGATTTGTCATGAAGCCTCTTGATTTCGTCATCCGGAAACCCCAGCTCCATCAATACCTCATCCGTATGCGCGCCCAACCGAGGTGGAGGACACGTGAGCGCACCCGGGGTCTTCTCAAATTTTGCCGTCAACGCAAATAGCTTCAAGTCACCAATCCCGTCTGCATGAACCGTTTGGATGGTATCGCGATGCCGGATTTGTTGCTGGTTCAATGCATCCTCCAACCCGAGGATTTCGCCGGAAGGCACACCACGCTTGTTGAGAACGTCAGCCCAATACCCTGTGGTGTTCTCGTTCAGCCTTGTTTCCAGGAGTTGCGTGAGTGCCTTCCGGTTCTTCTTGCGTGCATCACGCTTTTGGAATCGCGGATCCGTCTTGAGCTCGGGAAGCCCCACCACGTCAGCCACGGCCTCCCATTGCTCTTGCTTGTTCGCGGCAATATTGATGTAGCCGTCCCTGGTGGCAAACGTACCGGACGGAGCGGCGGTGAAATTGTCGTTCCCCATCAGCACAGGTTGTTGGTGACCAATGAGCAAATTTGCCGCTACCCATCCCATGAGCGGCATGATGGAATCGAGAAGTGCAATGTCGATGAATTGTCCCTCCCCTGTCCGTTCACGGTGGAACAATGCCGCCATGATTGCGAACGCCGCGTTCAATCCGCCAACAGTATCGCAGACAGGAAAGCCTGCCCTCAACGGATTTATTTGCTCGTCGCCATTGATGGCCATAACGCCGCTGAGTCCCTGGATGATCTGGTCGTAGGCAGGCTTCATCGCGTCCGGGCCCGTAGCACCAAAGCCGGAGATCGCGCAATAGATCAGGCGGGAATTTGTCTTGCTGAGCTCTTTGTACGCCAGTCCCAGCCGCTTCATCACATCCGGGCGGAAATTCTCCACGACCACATCGGCAGTTTTGACAAGCCTCTTGAATATCTCCTTTGCTTCATCGTCTTTCAGGTTCAGCGTCACGGATTTCTTATTGGCATTCTGCGCCAGGAAGCTGGTTCCCATGAGTTGTTCATTCAACTCCGGGACATTGCCAAGCTTGCGAGCAAGGTCGCCATCTGTCGGGTTCTCAATCTTGATGACCTCCGCCCCCAGCAAGGAGAGATGGAGTGTGGCAAAGGGTCCGGAGAGGACATTCGTCAGATCCAGGATTCGTATGCCGTCAAGGATTTTTTCTTTGGTCATGACCGTTATTCCACTACACTGACGCGGGCTCGGGAATCGCCCCCACCTTATAAATCGTCCCCGGCATTTCCCGGCCAAAAAACTTGCTGACGTCGGCGGCAACCTCGATCAGGTTATCGAGTTTGATATCATACCGCATATCCATCCGTTGCAGCATGTGAACAAAATCTTCCGTACATGTGTTGCCGCCGGCAATTTTCGTAAACGGACAACCGCCAAGACCGGCGATGGATGATTCAAAACTCTTGACGCCAACCTTCATCGCGGCGTAACAGTTGGCAAGCGCGAGACCGTACGTGTTGTGAAAGTGGCATGCGCATTCCACGCCGTCATCGAACTCCATGACACCATTGAACATCTTCTCGACACGGTCCGGCGTTGCGTGACCTGCAGTATCGGCAAGACTGATGTTCCGGAGTCCGGCTTCAAGAAACTGCTCCACGATCTTCATGACTCTTTCTTGCGGGACATTTCCCTCATACCCGCACCCGAACGCAGACTGCACAGAGACCTGAACCTTCCTCCTTGCTGAGACCGCGTCCCTCGCGATGGCAATGATCCTGTCTGTTGCCTCGGCGACCGACATTCCGGTGTTCTTCCGGCTATGGGTCTCGCTTGCGGAGACACCCATACAGAGCATCCCTATACCCGAAGCCAACCCACGCTCCAGTCCTTTTTCGTTGAGCAGGAGGGCAGAGAGGGTGACGCGATCTGGCTTCATGCCGGGCGCCAGAAAGTGCTTCACCAGTTCGTCCGTCGCTGCCATCTGTGGGACTTTTGTTGGGTGAACGAACGAGCCGACTTGGATGATATCCACACCGGCATTGATGAGCCCTTCAATCCATCTTACCTTTTGCTCGACAGGTACAAGCATCTTCTCCATCTGAAGCCCATCCCGGGGCCCCACTTCGTGGATCAAAATCTCACTGTTCATTCCAACACCTTTTTACTCATGTACTTCCCGTTAGTCCGGGAGGTGCCCTGCAATTGCTTCCGCCATCTCCATCGTGGAGTCGTTGCCACCCATATCGTAGGTGCGGACCTTCCCCTCTCTGATCACAGACGCCACGGCCCGTTCGACACGTCCTCCTTTTTCTGTTTCTCCCAACCATTCCAGCATCATCTTTGCGGCAAGAATGGTGGCAATGGGATTCACCTTGTACTGCCCCGCGTACTTCGGTGCTGACCCGTGCGACGGCTCAAACACCGCGAGCTTCGTGCCGATGTTTCCCGAACATCCGAATCCCAGACCGCCTACCATCTGTGCTGCAAGATCAGAAATGATGTCGCCGTAGAGATTTGGTGCCACAAGGACGTCGTAATTGTACGGGTTCTTCAGGAGCCACATACAAATCGCATCCACGTTGGCGTCATCCATGGGGATCTCCGGATACTCCTTTGCCACACGCTTCGCCTCTTCGAAGAAGAGGCCGTCAGTTGCCCGCACGACGTTTGCCTTGTGCACAATGGTGACTTTCTTCCGTTTCTGTTTTCTGGCAAACTCGAACGCCGCCCTTACAATTCTCTCCGATCCTTTCTTGGTATTCACCTTGCATGAGATGGCGTACTGATCGACCGGCAGATCCTTGAATGCGCCGAATGGCTTGGAGAGTCGCGTAAGTGTATCCCTCAATTCTTGAGGAACAGGATTGAATTCGACTCCCGCGTAAAGATCTTCTGTATTCTCGCGGAACACAACCAGATCAATCCCTTCCTTGAAATTGAGCGGATTGCCCGGATATCCCTTGCACGGACGAAGACACGTATAGAGGTCAAACATCTGTCGCATACGGACGATGGGGGACCGATACACGAGTCCCTTCCCCTGTAATGCGGAGACCAACTCAGCCTCTGCTGCCTTTACCGGCTTTGACGTGATCGCGCCGAACATCGCTGCATCAACCCGTTTCAAGAGATCCACCGTCCGCTGCGGGAATGCATCGCCTTCTTTGCGCCAGAATTCCCACCCGATATCACCCTGTATGTACTCTGCATCCAGCCGAACACGGTCAAGCACAATCCTGGCAGCATCCATAACGTCCTTCCCGATGCCATCACCGGGCAACCATGCGATCTTATATTTGCTCATACCTTTCTTCTTTCACAATATGGTCAGAAAATACAAACGCCAGCGACCACGACTCCTCCTTCAGTCTCGCGAATGCAAGCGTTTGACATGGAACGATGAAACATGCCGCGCGAAAGCTACGCGTGTTTCTGCACAGGCGTCGAATGATGTTCGATCGAGTGAATGAACGCCTCGCCGGCCTCGATGCCGAGCGCAACACCCAATCCAATCAACAGACCATCGACGAAATTCTGCCGGTACACGGCGGCAGGGAGCAGACTCCCCGCAGTCCACCAGGCCACCAGCAGCGTCAGCACGACGAACATGGCGCCGTAAATCAGTGCAACGACAACAAATTTGAACTGCCTGAATGGCGCCAGCTTCCTCTCAAACAGAAATGCGACAAGGATAAGAGGTAGGTTTACACCGAACGACCAGGCACAGGCGTTGAGTACGGTAATCCACGCCGTGGAAACTGCAAACTGGATCGCACTGACAACCACAGCGGCGGTAATTGTCTCCGAAAGTCCGCGGACATGGTAGAACGCAAAGATAAAAGCCCCGCTGAGTCCGAACGACACATACGAAAAGCCGATTGAACTCATACTGAACACCTCACCACCATACATCATCAGCCCGATCACAATACTCGCCCCTGATCCCATCGCGGTCAGCAGGATCAATTTGTAGAGCTGTGCAATATACTTTCTCATGACAACCTCCTTCGATGGTGTCTCTAGGTACAACTCCCAAGCGATCAATCAGCCATTCCTGTTTCCAGGTCTCGCTGCAACAAGAGATCTTCCAGTTCCTTGCGGAGAGTATCAGCGTGTCCCTGTTCCATCTCCGACAGACTCAATAGCATATACCGCGTGTGGACACTGCCTGCCAGATCAGCAGCGTGCTTGTAATAGTCGCGGGCCTCTTCCTCGTCGGCAATTGCGCGTTCAAGGATTTCTTCGAGCGAAATTTCCGCCCAGTTGACGGTATCATCACGTTGGTGTGGCATTGCGTCCCCCGTCATGCAAAATTATCATTAATCCTGTCGGTCATCTCGAACTTGACCGAGAGGATCTGCCGTTTTTCCTGGAGGATCTTCAGCGCGCGTTCCCGCTCCTTTACCAGGTCTTCCAGGAGTACACGGACGTCCGGGTAATCGCAGTTCTCAGCAAAGGCTTTGTACTCTTTGATTGCCTCACACTCCCTGTGTTCTGCCACTTCAAGTGCATTGCAGAGACCTTTGCAGGAGTGAACGCAGAGTGGTTTCATGATGGCACCTCCAGTAATTGTAGGCCGATTTTCAAATCGACCGGGAAACGGAGACGTCAACTCGTAATTCGGAAACGTCCCCAGGGTACTATTTACACCTCTACCACCGCCAGCGATGCAAGCTCCATTCCGCGGCGGAGCGCCTGTTCGTTCAGCGGAAGGAGATGGTGATACCGTTCCGGCAATACTTTCTTCAACGCTTCCATGACCGTCTCCACTTCCACCACCTTCGTCCGTTCGAGAAACGCACCGAGCACAATCATGTTCATCGTCTTCGAGTTCTTGAGCTTGATGGCCTCTTCGCTCGCCGGGACCGGAACAACCTGAATGTCTGTCCGGCTTGGCGGGGAGATGATATTCGTTGAGTCGTAGAGAAGCAACCCTCCCGGTTTGACCGATTTCTCGAATTTGTCCATTGAAGGCTGGTTGAGAGCCACCACCGTGTCGAACCTGGTCACGATCGGCGAGCTGATCTTGCTGTCAGAGACGATGACAATACAGTTGGCCGTCCCTCCCCGCATCTCGGGCCCGTACGACGGCATCCAGCTGATTTCCTTTTGCTCGATCATCCCGGCATAGGCCAGTGTCATTCCCATGGAGAGGACACCCTGTCCGCCAAAGCCTGCAATCAAGAGTTCGTGTGTCATGTCTTTCCTTTGCCTGTTTTGCTCTATTCATTCTGCATTGCACATCGTTCCTACTTCGGCACTTTCAAATCTCCTGGCGGGTACATTGGGAACATATTCTCTTCCATCCATTTGTTGGCTTGCAACGGCGTCATCTTCCATCCCGAGGGACAGTTGGAGACAACTTCGATGAAGCATGTTCCTTTTTTTTGTTTCTGGTACTGGAAGGACTTTGTGATCGCCTTCTTCAACTGGCGGACCGCGTTCGGGGTATGGACCGAATGCCTGGTGACATAGTATGTCCCCGGAAGCATCGCAACGAGGTCGGCCATCTTCAACGGGAACCCGGCCGTCTCCACGGTACGGCCGATCGGGGACGTTGTTGTTTTCATCCCGAGGAGCGTGGTCGGGGCCATCTGGCCGCCGGTCATCCCATAGATCGCGTTGTTAACGAACACAACGAGTATATTTTCACCCCGGTTTGCAGTATGAATGGTTTCTGCCGTCCCAATTGCGGCAAGATCCCCGTCCCCCTGATACGAGAACACATATCGATCAGGAAGGATGCGCTTGATGGCCGTTGCCACTGCAGATGCACGGCCATGTGCGGCCTCCTGCATGTCGATGTTCATGTAATGATAAGCGAAGACTGAGCATCCAACAGGTGCTACGCCAACAGTTTGGTCTTGGATGCCCAGTTCTTCGATCACTTCCATCAGGACGCGGTGGACGACACCATGTCCGCAGCCGGGACAATAATGGAACTTCGTATCGGTCAGCGTGCCCGGTTTTTCATACACGCAGTCGAGTGCTTCGATCTCGGGGTTCATGACTTCATGGTCCATCCTAGTACACCTCCGCATGATGTTTGACGTCGTTGCGGACCAACTTCTCCAATGCCTGCACTACTTCTTCCGGCGAAGGAATAATCCCACCCATCCGTCCATAGAACTCCACCGGTACTTTCCCCTCCACCGCGAGGCGGACATCTTCCACCATCTGACCTGCATTCATTTCCACGACAAGCATGCCGTGGATCTGCTCCGTTGCCAGATCGCGGAGCGCCGCTTGCGGAAACGGATATAACGTCTGTGGCCTGAGAAGGCCTACACGAATACCCTCTGCGCGCGCCAATTCCACGGCTCGGTGAGCGATGCGCGCAACCAGTCCGTACGCAACAATAAGAAACTCCGCATCGTCTGTGTACACACGTTCGTACCGGACTTCATTCTCGCATATCTTCCTGTACTTATCCTGCAAGTGAATGTTGATTTGTTCCATCTTTTCAGGCTGGATGTGGAGCGAGGTAATGATGTTGCGCTCACGGGACTTTGGCTTGCCTACCGTTGCCCAGGGCTTCGGAAGCATGTGCTCTGCCGGGTTGTACTCGCGGAACTCCACCTTCTCCATCATCTGTCCGAGGGCTCCGTCCGCAAGTATCAGTACCGGGTTTCGGTACTTGTCCGCAAGATCGAATCCGTCAAAGACAAAATCCGCCATCTCCTGGACGCTCGCCGGCGCGAGAACAATCAGACGATAGTCGCCATGGCCCCCACCTTTGGTGGACTGGAAGTAATCCCCCTGCGATGGCTGGATGGTTCCCAGCCCGGGTCCGCCGCGGTTCACGTTCACCACAAGACAGGGAAGCTCAGCACATGCGATATACGAAAGCCCCTCCTGCATCAGGCTGACGCCGGGACTTGAGGAGGAGGTCATAACCCGCGCACCGGCGCCCGCAGCGCCATACACCATATTGATGGATGCCACCTCACTCTCTGCCTGCAATACGATCATCCCCCGTTGGCGCCCTTCATCGGCAAGGTATTCCAGGATTTCCGATTGCGGTGTGATGGGATAGCCGAAGTACCCCTGACAGCCGGAGCGGATCACCGCTTCAGCAAGGGCTTCGTTCCCCTTCATGAGTCGAATGTCGCTCACTGATGTTGTCCTTTCCTTGATGAGCATTGCCGATTTCTACTTTGTGACCGTGCGGTGCGCATGGTAACGATGTACTTTGTGTTTCCGGGGAGCCCACGGTGCCCCTCGACGCCGCTCGATGTTCTCTTCACCCTCCGTCACACCCTGAAAGACCCAAGCGATTGCCACGACTAGTCCGATAAACAGTACCATCATGATGGCAATATGTATCAGCCCCGAGAATTCCATGATTCCTCCTCACGCGTGTCACGCGTGTATCGATCGATGAGTATCATTCAGAAGTCCCCGGCCATGCCGGAGCGCCCACACGACGTATCCAAAAACAACTACCAACCCAGTTGCAAAGAATATGAGAAACCACTGAGCGAATCCCATGCGACCTCCTGCCGGGTTACGACACCCTGTTACCGCCATCGTTGATAGTGACAGTGATGTTCTCTGTCACGTTACTGATAGTTGCCACCTGCACTTTTTGCTTCTTCTTGCCTTCCCGATACACGGTGATCACGGCATCAGGACACACCAGTGCGCAGTTGGTGCAACCAGTGCAATTGTCCTCGATCAAGACCGCATAGTGATATCCCTGGGCGTTGATCTTAGGAGAGAGTTGCAGACTCTCCTGCGGACACGCTTCAATGCACAACTCACATCCTTTACAGGTTTCAATACTGAATTCGACGGTACCTCGTGCCATCGTTTCGTCTCCTTACAGATAGTGAAGCTCTTTTGCGAACTCTTCCAGCTCGGTCCTGAACTGGGGGTGGGCAATGTTGATCAACAGCTCGGTCCGTTCCCTCACTGTCTTGCCGTGCAGGTTTACCACGCCGTATTCCGTGGCAACGTAGTGAACGTCGCCGCGTGTGGTGGTGACGCCGGCTCCCTCGCGCAGGTGTGTGGCAACGCGCGAGATGCTCCCATCCTTGGCTGTCGAAGGCAGCGCGATGATTGGCTTTCCCCCGTCCGACCGCGCCGCACCACGGATGAAATCCAGCTGTCCTCCAAATCCGCTGTAGAAGCGGTGCCCCATCGAATCCGCGCAGACCTGCCCCGTAAGGTCGATTTCGATGGCGGAATTGATGGCCACCATCTTCCTGTTGCGAGCGATCGTGAAAGGATCATTGGTAAACTGCGTGGGGCGGAATTCCATCAACGGGTTGTTATCGACAAAATTGAATAGTGTGTGCGAGCCGAGGACAAACGAGGTGACGATTTTCCCGGGCAAGAGAGTTTTCTGCTGGTTCGTAATCACTCCTGCCTCTACCAGCGGGATGATCCCATCGGACACCATCTCCGAGTGAATACCCAGATGTTTCCGGTCGCCCAGGAACTTCACCACTGCATCAGGGATTCTGCCGATGCCCAACTGCAGCGTGGAGCCATCTTCCACGAGGCTCGCCACGTGCGCGCCGATCTGCCGATAGATCTCCAGTTCGTCGGCCGTTTCATCCCCCTCTAATTGCGGCAATTCGCGGAGGGGCGTGTTGACTTCGACGCAGTAGTCGATCTTGTTGAGATGAATAAAGCTGTCACCCAGCGATCGGGGCATATTGGGGTTGATCTGTGCGATGACGATCTTTGCCACTTCGGTGGCGGCCTTGGTACAGTCGACGCCCACCCCGAAGCTGCAATACCCGTGCTCATCAGGCGGTGACACCTGAATGAGCGCGACGTCAATGGGATAATGCTTCCCGTACAGCAGCGAGGGAATTTCAGAAAGGAAGATGGGCGTGAAGTCCGCCCTTCCGTCACCAACAGCCTGCCGGACATTCTTGCCAATGAAAAAAGCATTGTGCCGGAAGTGGCCTTTCATTTCAGGACGAACGTATTCAGCCTCTCCTACCCCGAGGAGATGGCACACCTCAACATCATACAGTTCTTCATATCGTGCGACCATCGCATCCACCAATATCTGGGGAACGGCACACCCGGGGTGGATATACACCCTATCACCGGACCGGATGACCGACACAGCTTCTGCCGCGCCGACAAACTTGCGCTCATACTTAGTCTTGACCACGTCTGAAATTGTACTGTAATGCAATTGTGTTCCTTCGTCAGATTATGACCGTGTGCGATCCATCGACCGGCGGAGATCTGTGATGATATCCTCCGGCTTTTCCAGACCAATCGCGAGCCGAATGCCGCCAGGGTCGAGCCCCTTGGCGACCTGCTCGTCCGGCGGGATGGCAGAATGCGTCATCGATCCCGGATGCTCGATCAATGTCCGGATGTTCCCGAGGCTCACTGCAAGAGTGATGCAATATGCGTTCGTAGCGATGTCATTGATGAACCGCTCTGCACGCGCAAGCGCATCGTGCGCTGTCGATCCCTTCATGGTAAAATAGATCATTGCACCGGGAGCAAAGTTGCCATCATAGTCCACCATTTGGCGCCGGGCCAGTTCCGCCTGGTTGAACGTGGGGAGGCCGGGATAGTGAACGCATTCGATCTCAGGTCTCCTCGTAAGAAACTCTGCCACCTTCATCGCAGTCTCCTGCATTTGCCGCATCCGGACACCGAGCGAAGGAAGCCCCTGCACCAGCACAGGCCACGCGCTCTTTGCGGAGAGAACGCCGCCGAAGTCCTTCCGGTACAACATCAACATGTCATAACTCCACTTCGGGCCGATCACAACGCCTCCGATGTCAGTACCGAACCCACCGATTGCTTTCGTCAGTGAATGAACGACAAAGTCAATTCCAAGTGTGATGGGCCGCTGGCAGAACGGGGTCGCAAACGTACTGTCAACGACGGTGTAGAGCTTTTCTTCAGGGGACCGGCGGACGTTCACCTCGGCAGCAATCTGTGCGATCGCTTTGAGGTCAACAAGTCTCAACGTGGGATTGACCGGTGACTCCATGTACAGAACCCGCGTGTGTTTCGTGATCTTCCTCTTCACTTCCGTCGGGTTGCTGAAGTCTGCAAATTGAACGCCGATTTTCAGCCGGGGGTACCAGTTGGTCAACAAGGAATAGGTACATCCGTAGAGCGTCCGGTGCGCGAGCACCTCACTTCCTGAACCGGTCAACGCCCCCAGGACAGCCGAGATGGCTGCCATGCCGCTGGCAAACGAGACGGCAATCTCTCCATGTTCGGCGTAGGCCAGGTTCTCTTCCAGCATGTCCTTGTTTGGCTCGCCCAGCCGGTCATAGATGTAAATCGGCGCCTTACTCTTGACGGTCACTCCGTCACTCGAGTGTGCGAACTCGGTGAACCCCTGAGCGCCCCGCTGGGCGCTGTCGAGACGGAACGTGGCGGAAGCGGAGATCGGAGGAAGGAGGTGGTGACTGTAGTCCCACCGCGGATCCTGTGACTGGCCATAGATAAGATGTGTCTCCGTTGAGTAGGTTGCATCCTCAATAACCTGGTGATTGTTTTCGTGCTCGCTCATGGTGATGCCTTTATCGATGGTCAATGAATGTCGATGTCACTTGTCGCGATCAGCACCTCCTCCAGCGGACGTCGTGGCGTTGGGGGTACTTCTTTCAGACAGTATCCTATCCGTACTATCAATTGGGGCCACGAAGGAATATCAAGGAGGCCGCGCAACTCTGCCCGGAGTGCCGGCACCTCAATCGGCATATTGAAAAAACTGAAGTTCAGACCTTCACGTGTCACCGTGAGAAGCAAGCGTTCCAGCATCTCGCCGACTTCCAACCATTGAGGTACGGTGTCTTCGCCATGGAGAATGACCAGCAGGGGTGCTTCCCGGCAAAGCGCCTGATCCCGGTTTCCTGTTATTCTACCCATATCGAACATCCGTGTCGCCAGAGGCCCGATCGCAGATGCAACGTTTCCGAGCCCGATCGATGCGCCGGGAATACCGTCCCCCTTCTTCGTAAAGTTCGGCCTCACCCATTCTGCCAGTTCCTTCCGGAACTGCACATCCCCCTGCTGAACGCGATGGGCTTCCGCCACAAGATCCGCCACGTGTTGATTCAGCAACGGATCGGTCGACAACCACGCAGACACAGAACTTCCGCCAACTGCCGAGCGAAGTGCGGAGACGACCCGATCGGGAATCCGCGCATACAGAAACGGGTTCCTGTTCGTGCGCCGTTTGAGAATGGCCGGGAAGAGCGATTCCTTCGCCGGAACCACAGAATCGGTTTTCTGACGGGAGAGGAGCACACGCGCCACCGGCAACTCGCTGTCGTTGCTGTGATTGTAGTCCACACGGCACACAAATCCGAAGTGCAGCGCCGCAACCCGGAGATTCATCACTGCAGCACCGATGCTCATTTGCAGTTCCCTGTTGTCCGGATCGGCAACGGGAAGGCGGCGCGTATAGTCGGCGAACACAGCAATGCCCTCCTGGGTCACCGCGAATTTCCAGGGCTGTGTGTTATGCCCCGATGGCGCAAGGACAGCGTAGCGGACGAGAAAAGTCAATTGCTCTACACGTGATCCCATATTCGGGAAATCCTCCTCGAAGAGCTCATAAGGAGTGCGGAACGGGTCGAAAGTCGGCATGTCCATTTCCATTTGCATTGCGGGGTTTGCCTCGATGTCCAATTCCATGTTGTAGAGTGACGTTTTCATTTGATCTCCACTGCTACAGCTTTTCATCCATTTTGATGGCATCCACCGGGCAGTCCTCCATGGCCTCCCGCACCATCTCCTCTTCGTCCTTCGTGCGCGGCTGGATGGCCACGTAGTACGTGTTGGTAGGCTTGTCGAAATCAAAATTGTCTGGCGCAACAGCACCACAGTAGGCGCACCCATCACACTCGTCGCCCACAAAGAACTTCCCTGACACGTTCTTTGGGAGCTTTGTCTCTTCCAGTGATTCCATCGCTACTCCTTCGCGCGTTTGAGGATTGAGAGAACGAATCCGAACATCATCACCAGCGTCCCACCCCAGAGAAGGTTGATGTATGGTTTGATGCTTGCTTCCACCACTAACGCCTCAGGGGCATGCATGTGCCCATCTTCACGAGTCACACCAACAGTAACCGCAGAGGCTTCCGAACCCATTCCAACATTCATCGACACAAGCTGAATCTGTGCGTTCATCAACTTGGACTGGGTGGCTTTGTACGTCGGCGCCCCATCCATGGAATAGACCGCGACAGGCGTGACCATCTCTGTCGCGGAACCGTTCGTCAACTGCAGGACGGAGCCGACGGACATTCCACTACTCCCCTGGGCCATCGCGTCCTTGTCATGTTGTCCCATGTCGAACTTGACAAACGTGGCCTTGACCGTCCCTATCGACACAGTCTCTCCCTTCTGGATTGTATACGTTTCTGCCGTTTCCCCATGGCCATTGTCCGCTTGTTGAAGTGACACCGGGGACAGGTAGAAATCCCAGGTCGCGAATGATTTAATGTCCGGGTTTCGCATGAGACCCTGGTCCCCCGTCTCGAACATGACAGGTGCGAGGTCGAATCTCTCGCCGTCCTTTTCAACGACCACGTGAAAGGCAAACTTTCCGTTGCTGATGGGCGAATAGCCGGTGTATGTCAATGTCTGGCCAAACGCCTCCTGCGGGGTGTTGATTTCCAGCGACAGGTGTTTCGTCTCGCCGTACTTTCCTGTGCTAATCACTCCGAGGAAGAAGAGCGCCAGGCCAATATGCGCGAGCTTGCCACCCAGAAACCGGGGATCTCCGCGGACTATCTTCATACCGATTTCAAGATTCACCAGAAGCGCAAAGATCGAGGTGAATGCAAGTACCAGGACTGCTGCATCCTGCACACCAAGAAACCACAGAGCGCCCGTAACCACTGCAGATGCTAGAAATGTCTTCCACGCACGCCGGAGGACCTCTCTCGCTTCATCCACCCCCCACTGGAAATACAGACTCAGTCCAATCAACAATGCCATGGCAATGGCGATCGGGAGGTTTGTGCTGTCATAAAAAGACGGCTCAACCGTTGTGGCTGAGAAGATCGGCAGGCTTGTCCCGAACAGAATTACGATCGCACTCAGGATTAACGCTATGGCACCGGCGCCGAGCGCGGTCTCCCTGCTCATCATGGGTGCCGCGGTCTGTGCCACTTTCAACTGATCCCACCGTGCACGCAGTAACCCAAATCCGACGAATGACAATGCAACGAGAAAGGCCAACAAGAACCAGTATGCAGCGGCACCGGGGTCAGTGAATGAATGCACGGATGAATCGCCGAGGACCCCGCTTCGTGTAAGGAACGTGCTATACACGACAAGAATGAACGACACGAGCGCGAGGAAATGGCTCGTCCGGATGAACTTCTGCGACCGTCGCTGAACAAGAATGGTATGGATGAGCGCCACCCCGGTGATCCACGGAACGAGGGAGGAATTCTCCACTGGATCCCACCCCCAGTAGCCCCCCCATCCCAGAACACCATACGCCCAGTACGCTCCCAGCATAATCCCGAGACCGAGTACCAGAACACCACCCAAAACCCAAGCAAAAGCCTGCGTCGCAATGAGTGTGTAGTTTTTCTTCCACAAGCCGGCAACAGCAAAGCTGAACGGGACTGCCATGGCCGCAAAGCCGATGAACAGCACCGGCGGATGTATCACCATCCAGAAATTCTGCAGGAGCGGGTTCAGTCCGCTTCCATCAGCCGGTACCTGACCTGCGGGGATCTGAGCAATCTTATCCCACACCGAGATAAACGGTGTCTTGACAAATAGCAACATCAAGAGAAACGACTGCACGCCCATGTACACGGCCATTACCGATGCCTCGTTCTTGTGCCGACGCGTGGAGCGCATCAACACAAAAGAAATTAGAGCCGCACACAGCGCCCAGAACAGGAAACTCCCTTCCTGTCCCGCATAAAAACTCGAAATCAAAAAATGGAGCGGGAGAGAGCGAGAGCTATAGCTGTAGACATAGCCGTTCGCAAATTCATGACGAAGTAGCAGGATGAGCAACAGGATTGAGGCAAGAAGCACTCCAACCCCGCTGAGTCTAACCCAGAGCCGGGCGGAGCCGAGCACAGAAGCTGACGAAACGGCGCGGTAGTACTGTACTGTGCCCAGCACTGAAGCAATGAGCGCAAGCAGCACAACCAGATTTCCAAGAACGGTCATTCTACCTCCAAGTTGTTTTCCATCCCCTTGAAAGTCAACATACGTGCCAGCACCGGAGGGGTAAGATCAACGAAACAAACGGCTAAACAGCGGTTTCTGCCCCGTTGAATTCTGCAACGCGGGCTTTCTTCCAATCTGTGGGAATGGATTTGCAGGAGTGGAAAATGCTGGAGGTTTGCGGGACTTCGGGGTAGATCGGATCACGCAAAACAACTCGGCCCACCTCTTGATGGATCAAGAAAGACACTCACTGAAGACGAATGTCTACCTGCGGTACGGATGGCAAACCAGATCTGGTCGGTCGTGGGGGGGCAACCATGAATGAACGCATCCACCGGGATGATCTCGTGCAGTGGCCGCGCTTGCGGCAGCAGCTTACCTATGGTCACGAACTCCCATCGGGATGGTCGGGTTCGCCGTCGGCTAGTTCCACGTACGCCCGGTGCGTAATCTCGTCGGTGCTGAACCTGTTTCTCATCGCGGTTACGTTTCCCGTCGTCGCGCAGTCGCCGAAGGAAACCACGTAGCGTGAGTCCGCCGGATAAGAAGGGCGAGTTCTTCATTCTCCACATTCGACACTGCACCTTCCACCAGCGTCACGTCCACGTTGACCGGGAACTTCTTGATGTCGGCAATGGAAGAATAGGCAAGGTCCATTTTGTCTGCCAGTTCAATGAGGCGCTCGTCCATATCAAGAAACGACATGTGACATCCGGAACATCCCCCGAGCCATGCTGTGGCAACGTGTGGTTTCATAGACACTTCACTCCTCATCGATATCTTGATTGATCCATTCTTTCTTTTGCCGCGCGGTGACGATGTACTTCAAGAAGCCGGTCTGTTTTTCCATTTCCGCAACGGTGGCTTTTCTTGAAGAGCGCACCGCCGCTCCGGCCCGCCACTAAGATTGACGTGTGGAGAGTTCATGTATGGAGAATCTTTTTCCCGAAACGGACCGATGTTTGCATCAAGACTTCAAGAACCATGCCTTTGGAAAAACAGCGGAATTTTGAGGAAAGGGATGGGCATATTCGCAGAAGTGGGAATTGAATCACACCATGCAGCTTAGGGCGATACAATATCTGAGCAATCGCGATACTAATGATGGGGTTTAAGAACCACCAGTCCTTAGTTCACTCCTGATGAGTCCGGGGTTTGCTGGAGACGAAGAGAGTACCAGTAGGCATATCCATCTCCGGCGCTGTCGATGTCATAGGAAATATGTGTGTCGCCAGTAAGCCATTGGTAGGCTACGACGCGTTCCCTGGGTCGCGGGCCGTAGAGCTGCACAAGGTAAGAAAGAAGTTCGTGCGAGTTGGATGTCCCCTTGGTGGTAATAGCGACTCCGGCGAACCGGCCCCCCAAGAATTCCAGTTCGCAACTTTCCAGATTGGCGCCGGCAAGAGATTCAAGGTGACAACGAAACGTCACACGTCCGTTCTCCGCTTCAACGGGATGAAGACCGAACCGTTCTCGCATTTCCGCCAACGGTGTTCCCCAGCTATACCCGAGGAAGCCACCCTCTCCTTCGGTGAAGCACATGGAAGAAAGTGTCGGCACAATCAACATGAGAAAAAACAGAACAAACATCACAACTCCACGAAATGCGTTACTCGTAGGTGATTTCTGGTGGCTCTTGTTCCAGCAGTTTCACATCCCTCACAGATTTGTACACCCGGGTCCGGAAACCCACGGTGGCACCAGCAGCGATCCTATCGATCTCCGCCGTCAGAAGTTTTGTTTCCTTTCCCTGCACACACTTGAAGCTGACCATGACCTTGGTGACCTCTTCCGATCCGACGTTTCTAAGCTTCCCCACCACGTAGTATTGATTCCCTGCTCCCGGAGAACTCATGCCGAGCCCGAGCGGCACTGCTGTATCATCAACTCGTTCTCTCTGGAACTCCTTCGACACGACGATGATATCTTCCTTCTTTGCGCATCCCACAAGTATCAGGGTAAGCAAAAGGAAGAAAATCAACAGGGCTTGTTGTCTCGCCAACGACATAGACTTCTCGCAGAGAGTATTCTCGGAATGGACATGCCATGAATATACTCCCCCTCCATCCCACATACAAGACCCGGCCCCCCACCTTCATTGAGCTTCCTCGGTGTAGCGATGTTCATGACCCGGATGCGCCATCAGAAGCGCATGCGTCTTCAATGTCACACTCTCCAGCAGCTCTGGCATTCGGCTCCGCACCGGCTGCGAAAGGGGCTCACCGGTCTTGAACGACTTTCCCTCAATCCCATAAATGGTGAATTCCTGCGGCAACAACTGTAACCTGCGGGCTATCTCCACTGCGTGGCCAACGCCAAACGAGTGGGAGGAATAGCGGAAGAACAGTGGTGGAATCCGCGTGATGGAGACGTCGCAGCAGTGAAGCATTCCCGGTATTGCCCCGGAGGAAAATGCGTCGATCAGTATTACCCGCTGGTAGTTCCGCCAGGTTTCAATTAGCTCGCCTCCCTCCCCGTCCCTTTCCACGCAATCAACCCCCTCCGGCACGGAATGCCGGAGCTCTTGCACAGCGAGAATCCCCAACGCATCGTCCCCCCGCATCTCGTTCCCAACGCCTATAATCAGAATGCGTGCAGCTGGATCTGCGGATTCCATGGCTGCGACCTCCTGTGGTGTTTCCTCATCTGCAAGTAATGAAGAGCAGTGTGTCGCCAGTCCCTGCTTGCATCACGAAGCATCGGTAATGACCGGGCAACCAAACCCTCACGTTGTTTCCAGTCTCACAAAATGGGTCGCGCAAGAGATGCACGGATCGTAGTTTCTCACCGCCTGTTCCACTTTCCAGGTGAGCTCTTCTCGTGGCATCGCGATATTTGCAGCGACGAACCTTCTCAAGTCACCTTCAATCGTAGGCTGGTTCTGGGCCGTTGGGGGAACGATCTTCGCGTCCATGATCAATCCGTCGTCACCGATCCGGTAGCGATGGTAGAGTGTCCCCCGCGGCGCCTCACTTGCACCAAACCCGATGCCGGCAACAGGGACGAAAGGCACAGCAGGTTGCGCCGGTGGGTCGTACTCACGGATGATTCGGAGTGCCTCATGGAAGGCGAAAATTGTTTCGATTGCCCTCACGATGATGCTCTTGAAGGGGTTCTTGACAACAGGCCGCAAACCGATCTCCTCCGCCACCTGCCGGGCAATTTCGGGCAACCTGTTGTAGTTGAGGTTGAATCGGGCGAGAGGACCGACGCAGTACGCACCATGGCCACGCTCAAACCCATGCAGCGCGTTGGAGTGTGGTACATGCCGTTCCTCAAAATGGAACTCATACTCCTTCACCGCAATGTCCAACCCGCTGCTGGAGGCAAAACGCCCTTCATTGAACGGATATTCCTCCGGATGCCGGAGTGAGACGAATTCATAGTCTGTGGCAAATTCGGGGAACTCGAACGTGGCAACCAGTTTTGCCGTTGTTACTGCTTCGTCCAGACCCCACTGCAGACGATCGATCAGTCCATCGAGCTCGTGTTTTGCAGGTAGGCGATAGAAGCCCCCAACTTTGACGTTGATCGGATGGATCTCTCTTCCGCCCAAGAGTGCAACAATGTCATTGCCGATTTTCTTCATCTTCAACGCCCGCTGGACAACCTCCGGATGGTCCTTTGCCAGGGCAAGTGCGTCCTCATAGCCAAGGAAGTCCGGTGCATGCAACATGTAGATGTGCAGAACGTGACTCTCGATCCATTCACCACAGTAGAGGAGGCGGCGCAATGCACGTAACTGTCCACCCACCGTAACGCCAAAGGCGCTCTCCATCGCATGGACAGCACTCATCTGATACGCGACCGGGCAGATCCCGCAGATGCGCGCGGTGATGTCAGGGGCCTCGGAATATTTCCGACCGCGAAGGAACGCTTCAAAGAAGCGTGGCGGTTCGAAAATATTCAGTTTGACGTCGGCTACCTTTCCGTCATTGACTTTGATAAAGACGCCTCCTTCCCCTTCTACTCGTGCGAGCTGGTCGACTTTGATCACTCTACTGTTCATGGGCTTCACTCTCTTTTCTGAAGGCCTCGGAATAGGCGTTGAACCCGCGGAATGCAAGCATAACCTCGTGACGACTCAGGCCCATCTCCACGAACTGCTTTCCGAGCGATGACGCGTTCGGGTTCTCCATGGGGCCGAAGCAGCCGTAACACCCACGGTCGTATGCCGGACAAATCGCCCCGCAGCCTACCTGAGTCACCGGCCCGAGGCAGGGGACCCCTTGCGCCACCATCACACAGACTGTCCCGCGCATCTTGCATTCGACACATACACTGTGCGCCGGGACGTTCGGCTTCCGGTGATTGAGAAACGCGCTGAGGACCTCGAGCAATTGATACTTGTTGATCGGACATCCTCGCAACTCGAAATCCACATGGACGTACGACCCGACCGGCATGGAGCGGTCCAGCGTCGAGATGTACTCGGGCGACGCGTACACAAGCCGCGTGTATTCTTTGACGTCTTTCCAGTTCCTGAGCGCCTGGATGCCGCCGGATGTCGCGCACGCGCCGATGGTGATCAGTATCTTGCATGACTTGCGGATTTCCCGGACACGTTCAACGTCGTGCGGCGTTGTGATGCTTCCTTCCACCAATCCGATATCGTATGGCCCTTTGAGGACTCGCCTGCTGAATTCCGGGAAGTTTGCGATTTCTACCGCGCCAGCAACGATCAGCAGTTCATCTTCGGCGTCGAGGAGAGACAGTTGACATCCATCGCAGGAGGCAAATTTGAACACAGCAATTTTCGGCTTCTTGGCGGGCATGTCAGAGTTCCTTCCTGTCGAGCAATGCGCGGACGCGTGGTAGCGGATACACCGGCCCCTCTTTGCAGATGAACGTCGGGCCGAATTGGCAGTGGCCACAAATCCCGATGGCGCATTTCATATTGCGTTCCATGGAAAGATACACCTGGTCTGGCGCGAGACCTCTGCGGTCCAGCTCATTAAGGGTGTACTTCATCATGATCTCCGGACCGCACACATAGGCAACCGTTGCCCGTGCATCAAGCTTGATGTAGGAGAAGAGCGCTGTGACTACACCAATGTGCCCCTTCCACGATGAATCGCCGCGGTCAACAGTGACAAGTACTTCGATGTTGTGCTCATTTGCCCACTTCTCCAGCTCAACACGGTAGAGCAAGTCCAGCGGACTGCGTCCGCCGTACAGGACGATGATGCGCCCATACGCAGCCCGTTCGGCCAAGAGTGTGTAGATCACGGGCCGGAGCGGGGCAAGACCGATCCCTCCGGAGACAATGCAAACATCTTTTCCACGGGCTATATCAATGGGCCAGCTTGAGCCATATGGACCGCGCAGTCCGATCATGTCGCCACGCTTTTTCTGTGCGAGTGCTGTGGTCACGGTACCGACGCGGTGGATGGTATGATCAAGCGTTCCTGTGCGGGATGGGTTGGAACTGATCGAGATCGCGGCTTCACCGATCCCATACACGTACACCATGTTGAACTGACCGGGGAGGAATTGATATCCCTCCATCTCATCACTCGGGTCGATTGTAAGCGTGAAGGTATCGTCATTCTCCCAGATAATCCTGCGAATCATTACAGGATGGGGAGTCATCGGATCCCCGGCACTGGAACGAGCTACCTGCGACATCTGTCTCATGCACCTACCCCGCTCGCAGTGGTACCATAGAGATCTAGTAACTGGAGTCGGGTCGCTTCGAGGCGGCGCTCCATCACCTGAGCCAGTCTTTTCAAAAGGTCATACCCGAACACAGGATCCTCCTCGCATTTGCGCCGAAGGCACTCTCCGTCGAGCGCAATTGCCCGTGTGTCGGCAACGGCAATCCCGTTGAAATGCCAGCGATACGGAGAAATGAGCCATGACCAGCCGAGAATTTCCCCGGCTCCCGTCGTCTGGATCCGGAGACCGGCGCGTCCCGGCATGTCCATTTCGAGCGCCACCCGGCCTGTACGGATGAGGTAAAATGAATTGGCAAGTTCTCCTTCCCGAATTACATATGCTCCTTCGTTAAAGCGGACGTTGGAGGCACAGCCGACGAGAGTTTGCATATGCTCATCCGACAGACCGAGAAGAAACGGGTGCTGCTGGAGAATGTCGACAAGATTTTCTTTTTCCATAAGAGGTCTCCTTTAACTTTGCATGGTGTGGCTGTCACGGAACTTCCGGACTTCCACCGTGAGATCGATCCCTACGGGGCACCAGGTGATGCATCGCCCGCACCCGACGCAACCGGACGTTCCAAACTGGTCAACCCAATATCCCACCTTGTGAGTCAGCCACTGGCGATAGCGCGTGCGAGTGGACATGCGAATGTTACCACCGGCAATCCGTGTGAAGTCGGAGGTAAAGCAGGAATCCCACCGTCGCCACCGCTCGGCGTGCGCGCCGGTCAGATCGGTAACATCCTCCACCGTGGAGCAGAAACATGTCGGACACACGAGCGTGCAATTTGCACAGGAAAGACACCGCCGGGCGATGTCGTCCCAGAGCGGATGTTCAAAACTCTCGTTCAGGATCCGGGGCAGGTCTGTAGTCTCCATGGACTTCGTCAGCTGTTCCGCTGCCGACCGAGTGACCGTGTTCGCTCGTTCGATATCAACCTCGGTCGCCGGACGATGCGGAATCTCGGCAAGGAGTTCATTTCCGGCGCCGCTTCCCGCGTCAACCACAAAGTAATGGGAATCGTCATGGAGGATCTCCGTCAGCGCAAGGTCATATCCTCCGTAGGCCTTCGGGCCCGTATTCATCGACGCGCAGAAGCAGTTTCCTGCCGGCCGTGCGCACTGGACCACAACGGTGAAAAGCTGCTTCCGCACACTACTATACACCGGGTCCGTGTACTGTCCATCCGAGAAGATTTTGTCTTGAATCGCGATCGCCTGTAGTTCACATGGCCGGATTCCGATGCAGGCGTACTTCGGAACTTCAGGTGTCTCATTCGGACTGACCTCAAATCCTTTTCCCGATTTTGTCATCGAGAAGAGTTTCAAACGCGGCGGATAGAGAAACTTCTTCCACGAGACCGGGCCGAGGACAAACCCGAACAATGCCTCATCGTCATTCCGCGTCACGCTGTATGAGGCGGGCGCCTGGGTGTCCACATACCCTCTGGGAAGGTCATGAACAGAGACGATCGCATCGATAACGATCGCTCCTTCACGGTAAATGGGACCGAGTAGGCTGTAGCCGCGTGCCTGAAGCGCACGTAACACGTGATCGAAGCCTTCAACGTCAATTGCAACCATGGTACTCCTGTTGCTGTGCAAGAAACGGGAGAAACGACAGACTGCGGTGCGATAGACCGCAACAATACGGACAAGACAATGCCGTTGTGAAGAACCGTGAAAAGATTGAGAGAACGGACCGTTGGCATGACTTCATCATCAGTCACCTCTTAGTGAGCGCTTACGTTCCCGTGCCGCAGCCGCGCCGCATCTGAGTGGACCCCGATAAGGCGGGGTTTCACCGGGTAAGGTTGCGAATTTGCAAGAGACAGCGACGCGAGCAGGGTCTGTGCTCGGGCCACAAAGTACAGTCCTTGATATGGAGTTTGGTTGGCAGGAGAGCGGATGATACCGCAGCAAGGCCGGCCGACAATGCGACCGCCCCCTGCTTGTTTGTTTCCGGACAGATGACAAAATGCCCGCGGCGACACCGGGTGTAGACTTCAACAGCGCCCGGGAGGACCAGGGCCAAGGCAACAAAAAGAACAATGAAGCTGAGTAAGAAAAGTCCAACTTGATAAATCACGGCACACCTCCCATCATCCCCAGGGAAAAACACGAATCTCACCCACTTCGTGCTCCGGTCTTGAACCGCTCGCGGAGTTGTCCTCCTTCGATGACCTGAACAATCAAAGGGAAATACCTGTCCAGTGCACATTCCACGTCGTTCCGAATACTGCATTCTCCAGTCTTCGATTGGTGGACGCACACACCGCATACCTTACTCCGGAGCTGGTCTTCATACGGACCAATCGCAGTGCTGTACGTGGAGTTCACCACCTCGATGATTTGAGGGAAGTAGTGCCGTATCGCACATTCCCGATCACGGGAGAGGTGGCATCCCCTGTGTCCGTCGCCGTCCACACATTTTCTGCACACGGTATCCCGTATCAACTCCCAATACTGTTGCTCGGTCGGCATGTGGCGGTCCTCCCAATGCTGTGAGACGTGTGAGAACACAACGATCAGCTTGGTGTCTGGTCTTTCAACCGGAACTTAAACGGTATGGCCACCCACACACGCACCGGGCCATTGTTCATGACCGCGGGCGTGAAGAGAAATTTCGAAGCGGCTTCCAGAGCCGAATCGTTGAAAATCTCCGTTGTGGATTTGATAATGACGGTCTTCTTTGGTGTACCATCCTTATCGACCAGAATCTTTACCCAAACAGTCCCTTCAAGCCCGGCCCGCAACGCCATGGGGGGATAGGCTGGTATCACCTTTCTCACGATCTGAGGCTCTTTCTCAACAGCAATGAATTCGTCCATTCCTGGTTCGTCGTCAATCACAATGTCCTGGGTGATCTGAACACCGCCATCACCGTCAAACTGCTCGATCATCGGGGATGGAGTGGAACTGAGTTCCTGCTGTGTCGCGATTGTCTGTTCGGGGCTGACTTCCGCATCAGGCACCGGCACCGGTACACCCACGGTGGGCTTCGCGATCGCTGCCACACTTACCGATGGTGGGGGTGGCGCAGCAGAGATGGAGGGCGGCGGTCCGAGGTCGCTGTACTTCAGCATTTTCACCGCGACCATCGGCACCTCATCCTCTTCACCACCGAGGAACTTCACGATGTAGGGTGTGCTGATAACGGCAACGTGGATGACAACGGAAATCACCAGTCCACGCATAAAGTTCTTCTGAAGAACCGCCTTCACTTCTGATCGGCCGTAGGGGGCAAGGATCCCCTCAGTTGATACATTCATGACTTTGTTCATTGCTCTGCCTCCTTCAGTTCCAGTGGG
>DASRUE010000139.1:0-12873 GCA_035687895.1 Bacteroidota bacterium
CCATCCCCCGAACCGCAGGCTGGCTTGCACAGTGGCAGGAGTTGCTGCTCGATCCCGAGCAAAAAATCGCCCGGCCAAGGCAGGTCTATATTGGTGAGGACAAGCGGGATTTTGTGCCGATCGAAAAAAGGAAATAGCTGAAGGTCTCCCCCATCATTCCCGGCTCGCAGAACACTCATGTTGCTGCGGGCCGGGAGTGCAGAACCACTCTTCCAACCGGCGGACGAGTTGCTGCAACGAGGAGACCATGGTGCCGCCGGGTCTGCGCTCCAACAATCGATGAGCTGCCCAACCTCCTCGCCCGTTGGCATCAATCCATTCACGCCGAGTTGCTTCGTCGAAGTCCTGGGTAATGGATTTGTCGAACGCAAGTTTCATCATGAGATCCGCTCCTTGATGGTTGAACCAGGTTCAGTCGCAAATGTCAGCCCGGTCTCTTTAAGAACTTTTCCTCGGGGCTGCAACAACTTGGCTATCAGCCCCGTCCACCCGGTTTGATGTGACGCGCCGACACCACGGCCGTTATCTCCGTGGAAGTACTCGTGAAAGAGAACATAGTCCTTGAAGTGCGGATCGGTTTGCAACTTGCGATTGTACGCGAGCACAGGACGGTTGCCGTTCTCATCTTTCAGGAAGATCTTCATCAGCCGCTTGGAGAGCTCATTGGCAACGTCGTTGATGGTGACAAAGTTGCCCGAGTTTGTCGGATATTCAATCTTGAAGTCATCACCATAATAATGATGAAACCTCTGCAATGATTCAATGATGAGGAAGTTCATCGGGAACCAGATCGGTCCACGCCAGTTTGAATTACCGCCGAAGAGACCCGAGTCGGACTCGGCGGGTTGATACGTCACGGTGAATATGTCGTCGCCGGAACGAAACACGTATGGATGATCCTTGTGATACCGCGAGAGGGCCCGGACGCCGTAGTCGGAGAGGAATTCGCTTTCGTCGAGCATGCGCTTGAGGAGTCTCTTCATGCGATGTCCACGCAAGAGCGAGAACAACTTCCGCTCACCGATCCCCACGTCACGCCATCGCGAGATCAGGCTTGCGAGGTCGGGGCGGTAGTTCAGGAACCACTCCATGTGCCGGTTGAAGTCAGGAACTTTCTCGAGCAGAGCGGGGTCGAGTACTTCCACTGCGAACAACGGAATAAGGCCAACCATGGATCGCACTTTGAGGGGAACGTGCTCACCATGCGGACCGTGCAGGGCGTCATAAAAGAATTCATCCTCATCATCCCACAGGCTGATGCTCTCGCCTGCGATATTCGCCATCGCTCCGGCGATGTACAGGAAGTGTTCGAGAAATTTTGTCGCTGTATCCTGGTACACCGGATTGGTTGCGGCAAGTTCCAGTGCAATCCGCATCATGTTGAGTGAATACATTGCCATCCAGCTTGTCCCGTCTGCCTGCTCGATATGACCGCCCGTCGGCAGTGTGGCATTCCTGTCGAACACACCGATGTTATCGAGGCCGAGGAAGCCTCCCTGAAAAATGTTGCGGCCCTCCTTATCCTTTCGGTTCACCCACCAGGTGAAATTGAGAAGCATTTTGTGAAAGATTCGTTCGAGGAAAGCCGTATCGCCCTTGCCGCCGCGGATCTTCTGGTCCATCTTGTAGACGCGCCATGCAGCCCAGGAGTGCACAGGAGGATTCGCGTCACCGAACGCCCACTCGTACGCGGGCAGTTGGCCGTTGGGATGCATGTACCATTCGCGAGTGAGCAGAACGAGCTGCTGCTTCGCGAACTCGGGATCGACAATTGCCAATGGAATACAATGGAATGCGAGATCCCACGCCGCGTACCACGGATACTCCCACTTGTCCGGCATGGAGATGATATCCGCATTGTTCAAGTGCGTCCATTCGCTGTTGCGGCCGCGCTTGCGACTCTCGGGAGGTGGCGGCGGGCCCGAATCTCCGTTCAACCATTGGGGAATGTCCAGGTGGTAGAATTGCTTCGACCAGAGCATGCCGGCAAACGCCTGTCGTTGCACGTTTCGTTTGTCGGGATCATCGATGCCGGACTGCAGCTCTGCGTAGAACTCATCCGCTTCGCTTATCCGTTTGTGGAACGTCTCATCAAACTTCTCGAATGGCCGCTCCGTCAGCTTGTCATTGATTCTCAAGCGCACCGAGACCGAGCCGCCGGCTGGAATTGTCAGCTTGTAGTTCGCCCCAACTTTTGTTCCTTCTTTCGCCGGGTTGACTGCTGCCGATGAGCCATGCACGACATAATCGCTGATCCCGTCTTTGAAGTATCCGGGTTTGCCGTTCACACCGTACAACCGTTGCTCGTTGGTTTCATTCTCACAGAACAATAGCTCGGCATCTCCATCAACATATAACCATCGGCGGCGGCCAAGTCCATGATGCTCAACCTGCACCACAGAATCCTTGATTGCATAAAGCTTCGGCTTGTGTGGCTCCCTGCCCCATGACCACGTGTTACGAAACCACATTTGAGGAATCACGTTGATTGATGCTGCCCCATGCCCGCGATTGTAAACGGAAATGCAAATGAGAATGTCTTCTGTGCTCTCCTTCGCATACTCAATGAAGACGTCGAAGTACTTGTCTTTATCGAAGATCCCGGTGTCCATCAATTCGAATTCGGATTCACTCCAATTGCGGCGACGGTTCTCCTCGACAAGCTGTTGGTAGGGAAATTCAAGCTGTGGATACTTGTACAGCATCTTCATGTAGGAATGTGTTGGTGTGCTGTCGAGATAGTGATAGTACTCCTTCACATCCTCACCGTGATTCCCTTCGGGGCCGGTGAGCCCGAAGAAGCGCTCCTTCAAGATCGGGTCCCGGCCGTTCCAGAGAACAACAGAGAGACACAGCAATTGCTCCTCATCGCAGATTCCCCCGATGCCGTCTTCTCCCCAACGATACGCACGGCTCAGAGCATCGCGGTGTGAGAAGTACCCCCACGCGTTTCCATCAGCGCTATAATCTTCTCGTACCGTACCCCATTGGCGCTCAGAGATGTATGGACCCCATTTCCTCCAGGGAACCCCCTTATCTCTGCATTCGATGAGTCTTAGCTTTTCGGCATTCATCTCTGAATCAGGATCAAAAGGCAGGACACTGTATGCAACTTATGAAGATATTTACCTTTTGGCAACACGCCGGATGGATCGTCAATGATCCATTAGGTTATTGAGTTTCTCCCAAATCCTCCCTACGTTCAAATGCAATGTCCTCTTCAATACTGCCACGTTTCATACTCTTGAGCAGGGCCGCCTCACTGTCGGTGACCCTTTGGTTGAAACTGTCTTCCATGCCTGTACGCTGTAGAACCAAAGTCCGACCGCAATACTCTTTCAAGTTCCTTTTGGCATTGGCAGGGATCTGCATCGCCGGACAAACTCTCTCTCATGCCCAAGTCTTGCCCTTTCAGCAGTACACCATGAAAGATGGGCTCATTTCAAACGGTGTGAATACAATGATTCAGGATTCCAGGGGATTTCTGTGGATCGGCACAGGTGATGGTGTAAGCGTGTACGATGGGTATGAGTTCAGGAACTACGGCGAATCAGCGGGACGCTCTCTCGGCCTTGTTACTGCTCTTGCCGAAAGCAAGATTTCTCCCGGCACCATATGGATCGGGTCATTCGGATCCGGACTCAATAGATTCGCCAAGGGGAATATCACCATTCATCAGGAATCTCTTCTTGTCGGCAAACAATTTCTTGCAATGTTTGAGGACGCTACGGGATCGCTCTGGTGCGGTACGCAGGATGGACTATATGTCATTGACGACACTCTCCGTTCACCATCCACGAAAATTCTCGATGGATACATTCTCGATGTCGTCGAATCCAGGAATGGTCACATCTGGGTCGCAACTGAAAACGAGATGACCGTTTTCTCTCAGAAGAGAGAGCGACTTGCGATGATTGAAATGAAGAGGTACCACGCGGGGCAGGCCGATCGTATGCTTGCAAGCCCTGACGGAAGCGTATGGATTGCAACCGACAGCGGGACAGTGCTTCAGTTTCGAGATACTCTGCTTGTAGCCGTCCGCGCATATCATGGGGACCATATCATCGCCATGTCCGAAGATTCACATGGTTATCTTTGGCTAAGCACAGAGAACGGCCAGGTGATCAAACTTTCTAAAACCAAATCAGACGAGAGGCCTGAGCTATTTACGACAAAGAACGGACTCGCCGGGGAAGTGCTTACGGTTCTTATTGATCGAGAGGATAACCTTTGGCTCGGGCTTCTGGGTTATGGGCTCCAAAAATTAACGTACCGGAACGTCAGCATTTTTCCCATGGAAACTCTTCCGCTGGGACCCTCCTACCAACCCCCGATAACTTCCGATCACGCCGGTAGGTTTTGGGCGATCGCGATTGATGGGTTGATGGAACTGGAGCCCAATGAGGCCGGCACATGGAGCCTTTTTAAGCACACACTCGAGGAACTCGGCTTAAGGAGCCGTCCAACGAGTGTTCAGTTCGGGCCGAAGGGAACGATGTGGGTTGGAACTGTGAAAGGAATGATCCACGAACTCGACGTGAAGCGATCCGAATTCCGACCATCGCAAATTCAAGGCCTGAGAGAGTTCAAGCCAGTAAGCAATCTGGGAAAGGGCAACCTCACCATGTTTGTAGTGGACAGGTACGGAAACCTCTGGTGCAATCTTCAGGGCATTGCCGTTCTTGTTTTCGATAGCACATTCACGCTTAAGAGGACACTCACCGAATTCGATGGTCTCCCTTCAACGACTATTAAAGCCATGTTCCTTGACCGGGATAATGTGATGTGGTTTGGTGGTATCGGCAAGGGAATTGGATCAATCCCCCTAAATGAAATTCAGTCAGGTAAACTAAAACCATTGAAGAATTCGGACGGCTTGCCTGACGAAGCAATCCGCGCTATTTTTCAGGATTCTCAGGGAAGAATGATATTCAGGACCCGGTTCAGCGGGCTGGCAATCTACGATAACGGAGTGTTCTCGATTCTTACGGCGAGCGATGGTTTGTGGAATAATTGCATCTGGTCGATATCACCTGACGGAGACGATCACGTATGGATATGTACCTTAGACGGTCTTCAGCGGGTCAATTTGAAGACGCTCCGCCCTGAGAACTTTCTGAATGCTCTTGGCTCGGATAGGACGATCAGTTGCAGCGTCAGTCACGGCACAGTTGTCGGGTGGCGATATGGCAGCATCCTGGTTTACGAAAACAAACTGTCCGTCGGCAACCTGCCTGCGCCAATATATATTACCAAACTCGACGTCAATGCCCGACCGGTGACGGTGAGCGATGCCTTGACGTTCTCTCACGATCTCAACACGTGCACGATTGGATTTGTCGGTGTCAGCTTCCGGGAAGACAACGGTTTGCGATATCAATATCGTTTGTTGGGTCTTAATCCTGAATGGAGTCTGCCCAGCGCGGAAAGGGCAGTGACCCTTGCACAGCTTCCTCCAGATACCTACAGGTTCGAGGTAAGGGCGATCGATGGCGAAGGTGTGCAAAGCCTCCAGCCTGCATCCCTAGAGTTCACGATTCGTCCTCCGTTTTGGAGAACGTGGTGGGCCTACAGTGTGTACGTCCTGAGCGTGGTTGCTGCAGGATTTGGATGGCGACGGTACGAGATCTCCAAGATCCGTCGGAAGGAACGCGATCAAGCAGCAATCCGTGAAGCTGAGCTGCGGACTGAGCTTGAAAAACAACGCACTCGCATGCAGATTGCCCGCGACCTGCATGATGAAGTTGGCAGCACGCTGAGCAGCATCACGTTCTTCGCTCAGGCCATGAGCGAAAGCCAGAGCTCCAAAACGGACGGAGGCAAGAAGTTTCTTTCGTTGATTGCGGAAAGCTCATCTCTCGCAAAAGAAGCGATGAGCGATATCATCTGGTCCATCAACCCCGTCAATGACAGTTGGGAGAACATCGCATCAAAACTGCGTCGCTACGCGTCTGAGTTGTTTGAGAGCAAAGGCATTTCCCACAGCATTGAAATGCCACCAATGGATCTGGCCGTCAACATCGACCCGGAACGGCGCCGACATCTCTGGCTTCTTTTCAAAGAGATCGTCACCAATACCGCGAAGCACTCCCGTTGCACCGAAGTACAGGTCCGGCTGACGGTTCGTGAAGGACATGTCTCCCTGACCGTGTTGGACAACGGTAGCGGATTTGATTCCAGCAACCCACCATCAGGTTATGGAATCAAGAACATCGAAGCCCGGGCCCGACTTCTTGCTGCATCGGTGGGATTGAAGACCTCTCCCGGCGAGGGAACCCGGTGGGAAATCACCTTTCCTGTGTAGTTGGTCAGAAAAACACAATTTCTTGTGTGTCTTTCCGTTTTGATTTTCATTAGAATCGCATATGGAAGCTCATACCAAACCCACCAGCCCGATATGGGTGTCGATCGTTGAGGATAACCGGTTTGTTCGGGAGGGTTGGTTGTCGACCCTGAAGTCTGCCAATGATTTCAAGGTCATAGGTACATTCGGAAGCTGTGAAGAGGCATTTGCACACCCGTCGTTTGCAGATTCGGAAGTAGTACTGATGGACATCGGCTTGCCGGGCATCTCCGGGATTGAAGGAGTCCGCAAACTCAAAGAGACAAATTCCGACGCGTCGGTGATCATGTGTACGGTCTATGAAGACGACCAGAAGATCTTCGACGCACTCTGTGCTGGAGCGATTGGATATTTGCTGAAGGAGGTAACCCCCCAGGAACTGATTCAGGCAATACGCGATGCAGCGGCAGGGGGATCGCCCATGACTCCCAACATTGCGCGCAAGGTCATCACCACATTCCAGAAGCCATCTCCCCAAGAAACTCACCCCGAAAGCACACTCACAGACCGCGAGAAGGAAGTGCTCGTGTTGCTCGCCGAAGGCAAGTCATATGCAACCATCGCTCAACAGATATTCCTCTCTCGCGATGGCGTCATCGCCCGCATCCGCAAGATCTATGAGAAACTTCAGGCACACAGTCGAGGTGAAGCGGTGGCAAAGGGACTTGCACGCGGCATTATTACCCCGCCTTCCAACCTTTAATCCGTATTCCAACATCCGTAGTGACCCTTTTGTAGGGGCGTAACATGTTACGCCCCTACAAAAACATCTATGTTTCCAAACCAAGCATCCATAGAAGTACAACTTCTTGCGTTGTCAAAGTTCGAGTCGAGGATTACCTTTCATGCGTCATCTTGAAAGGATACCCACATGGAAACCCGGCATTCAGCCCGCTGTCGATCTCTTCTCGTCACGCTTGCACAGAAGGCCCTGAGCCATTGAACGTCTACAGCGGCAATATCATACTTGATGTGAATGGAGAAACATGGGTCGATCTCCCTTCATACTTTCAGGAAATAAACAAGGACTTTCGCTATCAGCTTACACCAATCGGAAATCCGTCTGTCTTGTACATCGCCGAAGAGATCTCGAACAATCGCTTCAAGATTGGTGGAGGCACGCCCGGCATGAAAGTCTCGTGGCGGGTTGAAGGTGTTCGCAACGATCTCTGGAATCGTCAACATAAAAAACCCGTCGAGGAAGAGAAACCAGCTCTCATGCAGGGGAAATACCTCCATCCGGAACTCTTCGGCCAGCCAAAGGAGCTTGCCATTAGTCCCGTTGACGGGCGGGAACAGACCCTTGCCAACACACACGCAGAGCCGTTGAAACTTGAACAACCTCATGACGTCCAGCGTCCAAGAGAAATGGCGCCACCCAATGAATCCAAGCCAAAGCCTGAGGCGCGCAAGCAATGAAAACCGTGACATTGTTGATTGCAGCAACCGTTTGCATCCTGCCCACATCACTTGAAGCACAGAATGCAACGGTGAAGTGGTTTGCATTGAGTGGTGGATTTGCCGTAACGTCGGTACAGTCAGGCAGGATGCTGATGATGTCCGAAGGGCAGTCATTTGTCGAAGCGGCATCCGGCACGTTGAACATTGTGGAGAGTGGGTTCCTTGTGCATCCGGCGCTCAGAGACATTCTTGTTTCAGTTCCTTATCGGGAGGAGTTGCCCATATCATTTGCTCTCTCACAGAACTATCCCAACCCGTTCAATCCAACCACGAACATCAGATTTGAAATCCCCCAAGTCGGCTTCGTTTCTTTGAAAGTCTACGACCTGCTCGGGCGGGAGGTCACAACACTGTTGAATGAAAAACTGAATCCCGGTAGGTACGAAAGGTCGTTCAATGGAAAAGGGCTTGCAAGCGGCGTGTACTTCTACAGGCTCGCTGCTGGCAGCTTTGCGGACATGAAGAAGCTTGTTCTGCTGAAATAGCGCGATCCAGTGCCAATGCGACTTGGTTGAGCGGGTGAGGAGGGCTTGGCCTCCTTCTATGAGGAGCAGGTTGTCTGCATATCCATAGTGGTCAGAACAGGATTTCGTATTGCACGAACGGGGAAACGAACCCTTCACCGACACCATCGGTTCCCTTGTTCCATCGTGCACCCAGGAGCAAACGGTGTCCTTCGCCCACGGTCAGATACAGACCGGGCGTCAGGCTGACAAACGTCGCCGACGATGAGGTCCGCGCGTCTGTCACCTGCACGGCATAATAGAATGGATATGGAAAGACGCTGGTATGAGGCTCGTAGTGCGTCAGCCTCTGTCGTGAAACCGCGAGGTTGACAAAGACATTCAAGAGCCAGTCTCGCCTGCGTGTGTTCAATGACAATGCACCATAGAAACCGAGGTTGGTCTCCGTACCGATGTCGTGGAAAACCAAGACGTCCTCGGAGGTGCTACCGAAAAGAGATGTCCGAGTCACTACCACTGTCAGCGCGTCGTACGCGACAGGTGTCCAATGCAGCCCTCCATCGATCCTTGTCGCCAAAGTTGCATCGGCAGTATGGAAACCGATGCCCACATTGCCACCCCAAAACCCCTTGCTCCCCAATGCGCTGTACTGCCCTCCAAACGTCAGGGAAATACCTTTGTTGATTGCCAGGTTTCCCTGCAATCCGGCGGTCACGTCCGGAGTTTCCCAGCGCAGGTTCTGGCCTGAGTATGTGTAGGTGTTCGCCCCGGGTGTTTCCCGCAAAGTGATCTCGTTGCCGTTGCGAGTGGTGTCAAGCTGGTATACGCCGATCTGGTTGACGCGTGTGTGTCCTTCCACACCCCCCATAAATGTGCGGGCATTCCCAAAAAAGATATGAGGGGCGAGGCGGAATTGCCCCGCCTCAGTACTGTCGGTGATGAACACCGGCGGCTGAAACACAGGTCCCTTCACCTCAACTTCCTGCAGATAGATCTCCTGCGTTATCGAGCATGCGGAAAAGATGAGAGTGAAGAGAACTATCAGGGGGGTATTGATTGATTGAGCAACAACGCTTCGGAACATGGGGGTCTCCTGGACGAATGGATACCGTTAGGTACTTCCGGATACCGATGCCTCATAAGATGCCTGCAAAATATATCAGCCGCAAGATGCGGGTTTGTCATGAAATTGTCAAAGAGAAGTCAAAAGGGAGGACGTTTCAAGCAAAGAACACTGATGCCGAAGTGCTTGTCGACTCATCAAGGGCCAGGCGGCCTTCAATGAATTTTTGGGTCATTCGAGTGGAATTCAGAAATGCCACCTTGGAAACCGTTCCAAAGGGCTCGGCGGTAATAGTCAATGGGGAATTGAGGGAAAGGAGTCGTGGTCAAATGGTGAGTGCTCGGTCCGTATTCATTCCGCACTGGCTTCAGAGATCCGCTTGAGTTTTCGTACCATTGCTTCCTCGCTAACGTCGAATGCTCTTGCGAGCGCGGCGGCAGTGCGCGTCGATTTCTGTAGAGGTTCGAGCAACAGATCGGGAATGAGGAGTCCGGAGGCACAAACATCTGCCTCAATGTTGTACCTCGCTATTTCGCGGACTGTGCAATGGCTCTCCGGCGGGTGCTTCATCAGGATATGAGAGATTTCATGTGCGAGTGAGAAGCGGCGCCGGTGACGATGGTGGTGACCGTTGATGCCGATCAGCCGTTGCGGGGGGCTGACGAGTCCGGAGAACTCATCCCCGGCCGTGAAGAGCAGCACCACCTGAAAGCCGAGCCACCGCGCGATTGCATCGATCGGCACGGGAACCGCAAGGTCGCCGTGAGCACCGGCAAAACGCTGCACAGCCGAACGGGCCGTGGAGCGACAAAGTTCTTCCCGCACCTGCTCATCATTGCGGACTGGTCGGTATGTGGCCGTGGCGGGCATGGAGAATCATTGAACAATGGACTGAAGCAGTGCATCGAGCTTTTTTTCCTCCTCCGGAGGAAGCACAAGTTGTGCACGTGTGTAGAGCTCCTTCGTCGCTTTCTCGATTGTAGCGGCTTTCATTGCTTTGTTCTTCCGCCCGTCATAACGAGCAAGCGTACTGCGAAACGCAGGTTGAAAGAAAACGAGTTGGTGCGTACGGCGGACCATGTCCACCAGCGCATCGGCGGAGAGATCGAACAACTGTCCGAATTTCTTCCATGCAATAGCAGGTACCTTCAGGGGCGAGAGCCTGTCCTCCTCCAGCATCCTGTAAATGTTCTGTGTGATCCCAAGACGAGCAAAAATCTCTTGGGGCCGCAGCGACTGCTCGGACCGAACCTTCCGGAGGAACACACCCACCGTTAGAGGCGCAGCTTCTACTGCTTTCCCCGCCAGTGCTGCTTCGAGTCGTTGGAGCAGTGCAGCACGGGCTGCAGGTGTGGCAACAGCCCGTGGGTTCCTGGCCACCACGGACTTCTCGTAGGCTCCATGTGTGGTGATGATTCCTTCAAGGTAGGCAAGCTGAATCAGCCTGTCGACAGGGTTGCGTTTCATGATATGGCAAGCTCCGGATAATGCAGGGCAAGATGCTTCACAAACTTCTTCTTCACCCGTGCATGGTACACTTTCAGTTGTTGAACGCTCTTCCCGGTGTAACGCGCAATATCCTCATATGGTACCTCCAAAGCGCGGCAACGAAGCAGAACGCGTTCCCAGCTTTCCATCTTGTCCAGCGTCTCTTCGATCACTTTCAACTTCATTGATATTTCTCCCGCTTTGCCGACGGGCTCATCGCCGTCCCCGCTGTTCACGGATTCGGCATACTGACGGACGATGGCATCAATGACTTCCTTTTCAACGCCCGAGAACTTAGCTTCATCCTCGAGGGCCGGCTCTTCAAATGATTCAGCAAGCCCTCCCGCAATAGCTGTGTGGCGGGCAAAGTCTCGCACCCTGTTCCTGAAGATGGTCATCACCCAGAAGTGAAAGTCCCCATCGCCCTTCTTGAACTCGAAACCTCCGACTTTGTCGATCACCGTCAAGAGCACATCTGAGACCAGCTCCTCCGCATCGAAAAGAGGCACATGAAAAACACTCACTGCCTCTCCGAGCAGGCGGTCCTGATAGAGGTTCATCAAATGCCTGCAGCCTGATGCGTCTCCCGCTTTGAGCTCCCGCACTATCTCCCGGTTTGAGACTTGCGCCACCACCCCCCCTACTATAAGAAACGAAATGAGGTAACAGTTATGGACATGGGCCAATTGACCTTACAAATAGCTCAACCATACATCTTTCCGGCGTTTCTTCACTTCTGCAAACCACTTGCAGACGGGATATAAAGCGAGAACGACACCACCCCAGACGACGTAGACCACGGGAAGGCCAAACCCATACCCGGGCGGCCACTCCCAAGGGGGAACATTTCCGAACATGAAACCCGTATCATACCCCGTGAGATATGCCGCCAGTAGAGCAAGACCGTGAATCAGTGGAATATGAATGATGTAGAAGAACATCGGGACGCGGCCGAAGACGATAAAGAATTGCGCCATCCATCCTCTCGCCCGTTCCAGAAGCGGGAGGACCGCGATGGCGGGCCCGAGTGTTATCATAAGGTAAAGGAGCGATGGTGGGTATTTCTCGCAATTGATGAAGTCGAAAGCGGTGAAGACCACATCTTTCTGCTGACTCCACTGATTGGGGTCGCCGTACAGATTTGTCGCCCGGATGAGGATGAACCCTGCCGTGATTGCAAGGCCGAGGCGAAGGAGAGTCTTCCTACGCGCCGAGGCTTCCTTGATGAGAATAGTCCCGAACCCGTATCCCACTGCCATGACCCCAATCCATGGAATCAAGGGATAAGCGACCAAAAAGGAATAGCCCTGCATGTAGTTTATCGGTCCACCAGCGTGAAGGATCTGCCAGGGCCAGCCAAAGATCCCCAGCTGGTCCGGCGTCACATCGTCGAAGAGATTGTGGAGGGCAATCATGAGCAAACCAAAGATCGTGGCCACCTTGACCGGGAAGCGAATGAGCACGGCAAGCGCGACCATAGACCATCCGATTGCCCAGATCACCTGACCGATTGCCAGGGTGTAATCAATATTGAAGAGCCAACCGAAACGTACAACAGTCAGCTCGATGAAGACCAGCCAAAGGCCACGTGTGAAGAGAAATCGAGAAAGTTCCGGGATGGTTTTTCCGCGCGTCAGGGAGAGAAATGCACCTGTCCCGGCCAGAAAAACAAAGGCTGGTGCGCAGAAGTGAGTGATCCATCGCGTCATGTAGAGAAGGATGTTCGTCTGAGTCAGATCGAGAGGATAAAAACGCGCATCGGTGAAGTAGTCACGAACATGATCGAGCGCCATCAATGCCATGACCATTCCGCGCAAGAGATCAACCGAACCCAGGCGTTCGGGTTTTGCGGCCATCGTACCTGGTGTTGTTGACTCGCCAGCCGATGGACGGGCTGTTTTCATGCATCCTCCTCACGCGATGTAAATGAACGGGCCCAGAACGGCTTTCGTAGGGAGCAGTCCTTTTACGCAGCCAGGACAACGATCCGAGTTGAGGGCTCCAGTCTGAAGGTTGGTGCGGGAAGAGTACGGAGATAATCGTGAAGAATCAAG
>DASRUE010000140.1:0-20224 GCA_035687895.1 Bacteroidota bacterium
TATCGAAAGTGCGGTGGCAGAAAAAAGGGGCGGCGACCCGAAGAACATCATCCTCCTGACATGCGATGCTTCCGGCGTGATGCCTCCACTGGCCAGGCTCACGCCCGACCAGGCATTGTACCAGTTCATTTCCGGATACACATCGAAGATTGCCGGAACGGAAGTAGGACTTGGCAAGGAACCGGAGCTGACATTCAGCGCTTGCTTCGGCGGTCCATTTATGGTGCATCATCCCTACTTCTATGCCGACCTCCTTAAACGGAAAATCCTGAGATACAACGTGAACTGCTGGCTGGTGAACACCGGCTGGATCGGCGGACCGTATGGAATCGGCAAACGGATCAGCATCAAGTACACTCGTGCATTACTCAACGCCGCGCTCGACGGTTCACTGTTGAACGTCAAATACCAGACCGATCCGGTGTTCGGGTTCAAGGTCCCAAAAGCATGTGATGGCGTCCCTGCCACCGTCCTCAATCCAGCCGAGTCCTGGCCAAGCAAGGAAACGTATATGCAGAAGTACACAGAGCTCGCATCCCGATTCATCGAGAACTTCAAGAAGTTCGAAGCCGGATGTGCGCCGGAAGTGATTGCCGCGGGGCCGAAGAGATAACGACCTTAGCGTTACTGGAAGAGCAGGCAATGGTCAATTGACTTCTGCCTGCAATCGTTGTACTTTCGTTTAGTTCAATGCGCTTGTCCTACCAATTCCAGGAGGACATATGAGAACCAGATCTGGAAGTACATGGTCGATATCATGTCTGCTGACCCTCCTCTGTACCGCTCCTGATATCGGCACATCCCAGCAAATTCCCCCGGTTGACATATTTCCCCTGGCAGTAGGAAACCGGTGGACATACCAATACGCTGAATCGGCCTTGATCCTGATGGAGCCGGAAGCTCTCGTCACAGATACCGGGCGAGCTTACTGCACCATTCTTGGGAGAACCATCACCTCCGACTCCACCGTCTGGACAATTTCCGAGGTACAGGACATTGTCATCTGCATTGACTATTTCTTTTTTGGCAGGGACACGTGCTACCCATTTCGGGACTCTACCACTTTCGAACTGGTGGAACTCCTTGCTGGTGCACATCGTCTCTGCCGTGCAGATCACGCCGTCAACCTGACGAACTCCGTCCTTCCATACGGATATGACCTTGTAGACACCTCGGCCATCTACAGGTATCGTCCCGTTGATTCCGCGGGGATCTTTCGAATGGAAACACATACCATCGATATTCTGGTAGTGAACGAAGAGCTGGTTTTTCAGCAAGACATCGGTCAGCTGAGCCTCGATCTCGTGGGTTCCATTACGGGTACCTCTATCCGCGCCAAGCATCGGCTTGTCCATTCTATCATTGTTTCGGTCGATGAAGAGAAAGAGGGGGTGACCCCCACGGTAGCAGCGTTGGACCAGAACTACCCTAATCCATTCAACCCGAGCACTATCATCAAATTCCAAATCCCCCGCCAGACAGATGGCGGGCAGGCAAGCACCAGCTTTGTTACACTCAGAGTCTTCGACATGCTTGGGAGAGAGGTGGCAGCGCTAGCGAATGAGGAAATGAAGCCGGGGAGCTATGAAAGGGTGTTCAATGGTGAGGGGCTGGCGAGCGGTGTGTATTTCTACAGGTTGCAGGCCCGCCAAATAAACGGCGGGCAGGCGGGAAGTTTTGTACAAACAAGAAAACTCGTTCTGTTACGATAGTCGTGTTGAAGGAAGAGCGGCGGTGAAAAAAGAAGAGTCCCAATGCTCGCGCACCGGGACTCGAATGTTGCTGACACACTTCACACTACTAATGCTTGTGCTCGTCCGATTTGGCATCCGCCTTCTTTTCCATCTCTTTCGCATCCATCTTGGATTCCATCAATGATGCAACGATAAGCTGCCCGTCCTGGATAGAGCCGGCGACATCCACCATGATTCCCTTCTGGGTGGTGGTCTTCTCGAGCATCTCCTTTGCCATCTTATCACCGGGTGCGTCAAACTTGTACCACTTATTGCCAGAGAAAACACCAAAGCCGCTATTTGCGCATTCCTCTTCTAGGGCACATACACGTGTGTGAGCAGCAGCCTTCTTCATCGTGGTTTCCTTGCCTGCCATTCCTTTGGCGCACATCGCATCAACGATGTAGCCATGAACCTTCTCCGTTTTCGCATCGGATTTTGTCGGTTTCTTGTCCATCTTTTCCATCTTGTCCTGCGCAAGACCGATGCCGGTCACGAGCACAAAAAGGACGATGAGGGAAAGCACGTTTCTCATGGGGATATCTCCTTTAGATTAGTGAATGGGTTGAAAGAGTGGAATTGGTGAAGTTAATCCTACCAGACTAACGAGATCACGCTGCCATCAGTTCCCGGATTTCCTCTTTATTGATATCGGTCGAGTTTGAACGTTTCGCCCAGATAGAGCTTGCGCGCTTCGGGATCATTGGCCAACTTCTCCGCAGTACCTGACATGAGGATCTCTCCCTCAAACAGGAGATACGCCCTATCGGTAATGGAAAGCGTCTCGTGGACATTGTGGTCCGTCACCAGTACGCCAATACCACGGCGCTTGAGCCCGGCAACAATCTTCATGATTTCTTCCACAGCAATCGGGTCGATGCCGGCAAAAGGCTCGTCGAGCAGAATAAACTTGGGATCCGTGGCCAGCGAACGTGCAATTTCCGTGCGTCGCCTTTCGCCGCCGGAAAGCGTGTATCCCTTGCTGCGGGCGATGTGCGTAATGCTGAAGTCATTCATCAGCTCCTCGCACTTGGTTCGTTGCTGGACGCCGGTCAGGTTCATCATCTGCAGGACGGCCATAAGGTTCTCCTCTACCGTCATCTTCCGGAATATCGAGGCTTCCTGCGGAAGATAGCCAATCCCCCTGCGGGCCCTTTTGTACATTGCGGTCCTGGTGATCTCCACATCATCGAGGAACACGCGTCCTTCCGTGGGGGTGATCATCCCCACGATCATATAGAACGTCGTGGTCTTCCCAGCACCGTTGGGGCCAAGAAGTCCTACCACTTCACCCTGCTTGACGTCCACACTGACATGGTTGACCACCGCTCGCTTCTTGTACCGTTTCACGAGATTGTCGGAACGGAGGATCCTGTCTGCGGGAGGTTGTGCCTGCTGTGTCATCGTCTGTTCTGTGTGAAAGCTATACGGATATCGGACGGAAGAATCCGGGGACGGTTCGTCTGCCAGAGAAAGCCTGCAAGTGCGTACTCTGCCTCGCGTCCCTCCACGAGATTTTCGGGGAAGTACTGTCCTTCCACTCCCCCAAGAATTCGAATTGCTTGCACCTTCCCGTCTCCGAAGAAAACTATGATATGGTCACCGCTCGTCTTGTTCACTCCATTTGCCAGTGAGTCCTCGTAGAGATGGTACAGGCTTGTGGCACGATCATCCACCTCAATCCTTTCCAGACCCTTGCCGGCGAAATACATCCTCATCAACTCCCCGCTCATCTGGTCGAATCTTGTTGGTCGAACAGAATCGCTGCGTGAGGCGGCAAACGCATCGCCCATGACAGTGACCAGATGCAGTTTCCGTTTTCTGAGATAGACGTTGATGGAGTCCCCGGTCACCTGCGTTTGCTGGTACCAGACCACTGGTGCCTGCCGGAGAAGCATGCTATCCGCTTGTGTAAAGAACTGAACGTTCCCCGCGATCGCGGCAAGATCCGACCGGACGATCTCCACGCTGTCGATGGCAACCAGACGCGTTACCGAATCACGATACGATTCCATCACACGGCTCCTGACCACAAGGGTGTCGACACTCCCCGGAGTGCTTGAATCCAGCTGCACCATGATCGGTCTTCCTGTCACCCGGCTGAATTGCTGTCTGGAAAAATGATCAAGTCGGTTGCCCGTTATTGTAACATTGTCTGCTGCGTTGACTATACGAACACGGCCCGTTGCTATGGACCGTTTCTCGGTCCGAAAGTAAACGAGAGAATCCGACGTCACGGTGGACCCGGTGTCCCGGACGAGGACCCTTGTATGAAAGAAGGCCCGCTTGGGCTCAATGAAATATTCGCCATACCCGGCTGTGAGTTGAACGCTTCCGTCATCGAGTGCCACATGATCGAAGGCCTCTGCGCGGCGTTCATCGCGGTAGTATGCGCCGCGCGGCGCCCGGAGCGTGAGGCTGTCGTCGTTGACCACCACGTTCCCGGTCAGAATCACTTTCCCGGACGCAATGAATTGCAGGGCGCGATCGCAGCTCACGCGCACATTCTCCTGATGGAACCGCACATTCCCTGTCAACTCCCGGGCATCCTGTCCGTCGATGATTTTTCCTTCAAGATTGTCAGCGTTCTCAAGAATGATGACCCTGCCGGGTTGGCAAACAGCCACGCCGTGCATCCAGACAATCACAGCAACCCATGCTAACAGTCTCCCAAAACCTGCGAGCGTCATCACCCTATTCCTTAGTCACGGCCTGACCGGTCACTCTGAAGATCTTGTAGTTCTTCAAGCCCTGGTCGGAAATCATCCCATGTCCCATGATATGCTCTGTCGGCGACACAATATCAACGAATGCATCCGTTCTGATTTTACGAGTGGCGTTGTCCCAGAACAGGCTGTCAGTCCGCAAGATTGTTCCACTGTCCGAGATTACCACAACGTTTTCGTGCGCCTCGAAATCCTGCGTTCTGTCGTTCACCCTGCCGCGCCGAGCCGTGAGCACCGAGGTATGTTCCTCCATCTCGTTGTAGAAATCCACGTGGAGACTATCGGACAAGAGTGTGAATTGTTGAGTTGTGTATGACGCAATATGGCCTGCCCAGAGAACAGCCTTGATTTTAGCCGAGTCGGTAAACGTCACCGTGCTGTTCCAGCTTTCCTGCGATGGAATCTCTGTCGGATTGATTGCAACAACGGCGGGTTTGATCTTCTCTTCGCACGCCCCGGCCAGAATACCTGCAATGAGAACAAGGAGGAATCGCCTCATGACGTCTCGTCACTTCCCAGGCCGGCCTTCACCAGGTCATGCAAATGAATGACTCCCGCCGGTTTGTTATCCTCGTCCACCACAACAATCTGCGTGATGTTGTATGCTTCCATTTCTTGAAGAGCGAGGGCAGCGAGAGTCCCCCGACGGATGGTTTTTGGGTGAGGCGTCATCGCTGCGTCAGCGGTAATGCTTGCGATATCGACCCCCTTTTGCAGGAGCCGCCGCAAGTCGCCATCGGTCAAGATGCCATCAAGTGTGCCGTCCTCGCGAACGACACATGTACAGCCGAGGCGTTTTGACGTCATCTCTATAATTGCATCGCGGAGGTGGACATTCCCGCGCACGCTGGGGACGGCATTGCCGGCGGCCATCATTTCATCCACCTTCAGCAATAATCGCTTGCCCAAGGTGCCCCCGGGATGATAAAACGCAAAGTCTTCCTTCCTGAACTTTCTCCGTTCGAGAAGCGCCACGGCAAGTGCGTCACCGAGGACGAGCGTCACCGTTGTTGAGGACGTCGGGGCAAGATCATGCGGACACGCTTCTTCCTGCACGGATGCGTCGAGGACGAGCGTGGATTCAAGCGCGAGCTTCGACCGCATGCGTCCCACCAGGGAAATAATTGGAATGCCGATTCGCTTGAAGAGGGGGAGCAGACTGTTGAGCTCTGGTGTGTCCCCACTTTTGGAGATACAGACCACAACGTCATCACTGCGCACCATACCCAGATCGCCATGAACGGCGTCGGAGGGATGGAGAAACATGGAGGGCGTCCCTGTCGAGTTCAGTGTGGCAACGATCTTCCGGGCTATAATACCGGACTTACCAACGCCTGTGATAACTACACGCCCCCTGCAATTGAGGATCAGATCAACCGCGCGACCGAATGACTCACCGATCCGGCTTTCGAGACTGGCAACCGCGCCTGCCTCGATCCGCACCACCTCCCGTCCTTTCGCGATGGTCTCATGCATATCGTTCATGCTCGACGCCTTCGCAACAATTGATGGAACCAGGCCTTCATACCTCGTTCCGCAACAACTGCTTCTTGAGCCACCAGCTCCACCTTGCGCATCAGTTTGTTGTACGCGACAAATGCGGCACGCAGCTCGAAATCTGCATAGGTTGACAGGTTGTCAAAGAAAAGTCCTGGGACGAGCGCGATCTTCGGGTCACGAATATTCTTGTGCAGCATCAGCTCGTTATAGAAGTTTGTGATTGGAATCGGCAGGTTCATCCCCGTCCGCCCATCGTGCACCCACAACCTCCTATCTTCCCCTGCTATTGCGAGAACAAGGTCGCCGGTGATTGTCACTTCACGCACCGCTCCTCCCGTCGCAGGTGAAGCATCGCCTGGTGCCCATGAAGAATACGTCCAGCGTCTTTTCTCCTCAAAGTGGTCGGAGACTTCCTCTCCAGTGGTGGAAACAATTTCGACGTCGATCTGCTTGCCGACATACTCCCGAACAGTAATTGAGAACATATCCCGCGTCGTTTCGACCATGCCGTAGGCAACCACGGGGGCGAGGGGCGAGGTGATGTCGGCAATGTCATTCGCAAACCCGAGCACCAGGTTTCCCTTCCCGCGGCGTCCTTGACTGAGGACAACAAGCCTTTTGAGGAGGTCGCGGTATTCCCGGTAGCCACTCCGATCAGCGGGAAGAACGAACTCCAACAGGTCGAGCTCCTTTTGTCGGAGGGGACGCGGGTACCGGGACTGTGCCTCAGTGTCAGCCATGCGGAGGTATTCAGTTTGCATTATGGAATACGATGCTTAATGATAAATTCCATCAATTCGCGGACCGCGCCATGGCCACCTCGTGATGGGGTGACGTAGTGGACCGCCTTTCTTACCTCCGGTCGCGCGTTCTTCGGTGCGGCGGAGAACCCGACAGCCTTGAGGAGAGGCAAATCAAACAGGTCATCACCAATGTATGCCATCTGCTCAGGCGCGAGCCCATGTCGTTTGGCCATTTCGGTCATCGCTGCGAGCTTGTCGGAAGAACCCTGGATCACTTCATCGGCATTCATCTCGCGGGCGCGGGTATCGACCACCGGGGTGGACCGGCCGCTGATGATCCCTATCTTCAGCCCGTGCTCTCGTGCTCTCGCCACTCCGTACCCATCCTGCGCGTTGAAGCGTTTCATTTCCACTCCATCGGCCGAATAGTAGATCCCTCCATCCGTCAACACACCGTCAACATCCAGCAACACCATCCTGATCTTCTTGATTCTCTTCGCCAGGTCTTTCCTCGTCGCCATCTAGAACCCTTTCACAAGTGCATCAAGAGCTGTTGCCTGCTTGAGCAACTCATCGAGGAGATCCAGGCGTAGCTGACTCGCCGCGTCACTCAGCGCCTGGGCAGGGTTGGGGTGCACCTCCACAAAAATCCCATCGCACCCTGTTGCCACTGCCGCACGAACAAGGGGCAGGATAAACTCGGGCTTTCCGCCGGTCTGGGCGGCGGCAACATTACCACCGGGGAGCTGCACCGAGTGCGTCCCATCAAAGATAACCGGATAGCCAAGCTCACGCATGACCTTCAGCGAACGCATGTCCACCACAAGGTTGTGGTAGCCGAACGTCGTCCCCCGCTCCGTCAGTGCAATGTTCCGATTCCCCGTCTCCGCGACTTTCTCCGCGGCGTGTTTCATGTCCTCCGGAGCCACGAACTGGCCTTTCTTGATGTTGATTGCCCTTCCTGTCGCACCGGCTGCATGTAACAACTCCGTCTGGCGACAGAGAAAGGCAGGAATCTGGAGGACATCAGCAACTTCAGCAGCCATCGCGGCCTCAGGCTCGGAATGAATGTCGGTAAGGATGGGTAGTCCGAGATCACGTTTCACCTCGGCGAGGATCTTCAACGATTCATCGATACCGATCCCCATGAAGGACTTGCTGCTTGTCCTGTTCGCCTTCTTGTACGAGGATTTGAAAACGACAGGTATGCGGTACTTCGCCGCGGTCGCCTTCACCTGCTCAGCGGTGCGAAGAATCATCTCGCGGTTTTCAACCACACACGGCCCTGCGATCAATACTAACGGTTTTCCATCGCCAATGGGTATGCTCGAAAATTGCACCATCACACTGTCTCCGGATTTGTTGTCTTGAGAACACCTTCCTGTTTTGCCATAATTACTGCGACAGCGGCGTCACCGGAGACATTCACTACCGTTCGGCACATATCGAGAATCCGGTCAATGCCAAGGATCAGTGCAATCCCTTCTTCGGGGACGTGCACCGAACGCAATACGATGATCAGCATAATAATGCCCACACCGGGAACCGGGGCTGTACCGATGGAAGCGAGCACCGCCGTGAACAGCACCGTCAGTTGCTCGGCGAGACTGAGGTCCACACCGTACACCTGGGCAATGAAGACCGTTGCGATCCCCTGGTACATCGAAGTACCATCCATGTTGACCGTCGCACCGAGCGGCAGGACGAAACTCGTGATTTCCTTCGGGACGCCCAGGTTCTTCTCGCAGCACTCCATGTTGACCGGAAGAGTCGCCGCGCTTGAGCTGGAGCTAAAGGCAATCAGCATCACTTCCTTGATACCCCTGAAGAAACGGACGGGGTTCATTCCCGAAAGAAACTTGACCAGCAAACCGAGCGTGATGAATTGGTGAAGAAGCAACCCCAGAACCACCGTCGCTGCGTACCATGCCAGCGTTTCCAGAATCTCAAACCCGAATTCCCCCACCGTCGCGGCGATCAGGGCAAACACCCCGTATGGCGCGATCTTCATGATCAGATCCACCATCTTGATCATCAACTCGCTGACACCGTCAAAGAAACCGATTACCCTCTCTGCTTTCTCTTTGGCAATCATCGTCAGGCTCACTCCCACCATGACGGCAAAAAAGATGATTTGCAGCATCTCGCCGTTCGCCATTGCGTTGATGGGATTGGTGGACACGATTTTCACCACCATATCAGTGAGATCGACGTTAGCCTCCTGCTGGATTTTTTCCTGGATATTCCCCTGGAATTCCACCATCAGCTTCTCTCGCGCTTCGGTGCCCAACCTCGTGCCGGGCTGGATGTAATTTGCGAGGACCAGTCCGATGGTGATGGCAGAAACTATGGTGACCGCATAAAATGCCACCGTTTTTGCGCCGATCCGGCCAACCCTCCGGAGGTCGCCCAGGCTGGACGTCCCCACGATTAGCGACGCGAGCACGAGCGGAATCGCGACAAACATCAGCAGGCGGATAAACACGGTGCCAACGGGCTTAATAAGCACTGCAACGGTTTTCACCTTCTCAATGGAACCCACTTTCTCGAACCGCCTCGGTGTGGAAGCCGTAAACGAGACCAACACGTGAGTTCTATTCATTTCCGCTGCGGTGAGCTTCCCGAAGAAGGGAAGAATTTTGAGCTGATCGTCCGGTCCAAACGAGCCCCGAAGCTGATTGGATTCTGTATCAAGAAACTCAACGCTCGACCAGGCCTCGACGACCTCGCTCACGATCTCATTCGCCGCGTCTCGGTACGTGATCTCGAGCTTATACTTGCTGACGTTGAAGAGAACCCCGAAGATGGCGCCAAAGACGAGGGCAAGAAGTATCTTGTTGTGAAGCTTGATCGTAGGAAAGGTCATCCGTAGCAGCCGGACAGCATGACAGATTCTGTGTGTTAGCAGGCTGCTGAAAAACTCCGCTTCATGTCATTGCGAGGCGCTTTCTGCCGAAGCAATCTCGCTTTTCAAACTGGATGCAAGGGTTAAGATTGCTTCGCTTCGCTCGCAATGACAGGTTGCTCGAGTTTTTCAACACCCTGTTAGTGGAGTAGCGGTGAATATTGGACGGGCTATGATACGAAAATCTGAGTTGACAATCAAAAGAGAGAGAGGGTTCGTTGGTCATTGGGATGTGGCGGTCTACGGAGAGGACTGTATTTTGAGGATTGAATTCTGTATTCTTACGGTTAGCCAAGACCAACCCATACATAGATCCATCTTTCCCCTTGTCATCATTTCGCGCGTACGCCAAGATTAACCTCGGTCTCCTCGTTCTGGAGAAACGCCCGGAAGGGTACCACCGCATTGAAACGGTCTTTCACCGAATCGACCTGTTTGACGAGATTACGATCTCCCCTTCGCCGGAGATCATCGTGGAGAGTTCGTCGCGCGAAGCCCCGGGGGACGAGCGGAACATTTGCTTCAAGGCGGCAGACCTCCTGCGCCGTCAGCTTGGAGTAAACGAGGGGGTCAAAATCTCAATTCAGAAGAACATCCCGGTCGGTGCCGGTCTCGGTGGCGGAAGTTCAGATGCAGCGACCGTGCTGCGCCGACTTCCATCGTATTGGGGAAAAGGAATAGATGAGGAGCAACTCGGTACGCTCGCCCTGAAACTCGGCTCTGATGTTCCATACTTCCTTGGAAATGGATCGGCCGTAGCAAAAGGGAGGGGAGAAGTACTCGAGTACTTCCCGCTTGATCTTCCGTACACCATCCTCCTATGCAACCCGGGAATTCACATCTCCACGGCGTGGGCCTACCAGCAGATTGCTCCTCACGCCATTGACATCAACCTGAAACAAATCCTGGCAGATCCCATGATGTCAGCTTCTACGTTGCGCGAAAGGCTCTGGAATGATTTCGAGGTTCCCGTCTTTGCGCATCACCCTGAAGTCAAGCGCATCAAGGAGGACATGCTGCGCAGCGGCGCCGAGTTCGCCCTCATGTCCGGAAGCGGGTCGTCCGTCTTTGGACTGTTCTCGCATCGGAATGAAGCAGAACAAATCGCCCGTGCATTCCGCGCCATGGGATACAAGACATTCTTCACGCCGCCGCACTTTGTCCCCGAAGAAGTGTGAATACCTCACCTTGCTTCTCTTGACCATTCTGGATATATTTTTCCGCATAGTTGAACAACAGGACTCGCCTTGCCGAAGACTTCTCCCCTCATCCTTCTCTTCTTCCTGTATTTCGTGGGGGATCCAGCCGAAGCCGAAGCTCAACAAATTCCCACCTCATCTGTAGATTCACTGACCATTGCGGCTCAACTCGATACGGCAGTGCAGGCGCTGACAGATACCACATTCGTTCCGGCAGATTCCATCGCACTCGACTCACTCGGACGAATGAGCACCCCCTCACTTGTTGGAACCTACGACCGTTGGCTTGATTCAAGTCAGTACCTGACCAAGGAAGACCTTCACTGGCTTGATTACCGGTATCTCGGTGGGATCCTGGAAACCATTCCTGGTGTGCAGCTTCGGGAACAGAATAGCGAAGGGCAATACAGTCAACTGAACGTCCGCGGGCAGGATTGGCGGAGCATTGCCTTCACGATGGATGCACGACTGCTGAACGACCCCGCCTCGGGTGTGTATAACCTTTTCCACTTCACTACCGAATACGCGGATCGCATCGAGGTTATCACGGGACCGCGGGCATTCCTCTACGGGCTCAACAGCTCCGGCGGTGCGGTCAATCTCATCACAAAAAACTACAACAGCAACAGGGCCTTCTCGAAGTTGAACTACTCGGAGAGTGCCTGGAAATACGCCTACAGCGACGGGACCTTCAGTCAGAACATCTCCCGCAAGGTCAACGTTACGTTCGGCTTTCAACATCAGGGCACCGAAGGGAGATTTCCGAACAGTGCCCATGAAGCATGGAACATGCGCGTCAAGGTCCGGTACAATATCTCCCGCAACTTCAACATCATCCTGTCCGAGTACCTGACGAACACGCAGACCCAACTCAACGGCGGCGTTGACTATACCGCCTCCGGGCCCGCGCGTTCACTTGACCCGCTGCAGGCAACCATGAGAAACACAGACGCCTTCGAGAAGATCTCGAGGAACGACGTGGACCTCTCCCTGGTTGGGACCATCTTCGGCGACACGACCAATGTCTCCATGTTAACGCTCTACTACTCGAACAACCTGAGAGAGTACCGGGACGAAGAGACCAAGAGCCCCAGCAATGGGTTGTTCATCAAATCCGACCATCGGTCATCATGGATGGGGGCGCAATTCACGCAGAACTTCGACACCGAGTTCCAGCGGTTCAATATCGGCGCGACAATTGAACTGAGACAGATCGAGGCCAGCCCGAATATCGGCAGGAGAAGAAACGTTGTCGGTAGTCTCTGGGCAAAAGAAGAGCTCGTGCTCGGCACACTGATTACGGTGGCAGGATACGGACGTTACGACCAATACCTGAAAAAGGATTACGCCGGCTTTGGCGGCGACGCGACGCTCCATCTCGCGGAGGAGATATCCCTTTTTGGCGGACTGTCATTTTCGCGTCGATTCCCGACGTATCAAGAGCTCTTCTGGAGCGATACAACGGTGGCGAGACCCGACCCCCTCAATTCCGAAAAGCACAGGCAAGCGGAGATCGGCGCACAACTTCGATTGGCAAATGGGTTGAATCTTCGGATCGCGTATTTCCATCGGACCATTGACGATGCCATCGTCTTCACGCCGGGTTCCTCAAGTTCGACCTTCCCATCGATGGTCATTGGGAACATCGACAAGGTCACAACCAACGGTGTGGAAGCGAAGCTCCACTGGCGCTTCTGGGTATTCGCCCTCGAAGGAACGGGCACGTTCATCATCAGGAAAACGCAGGAAGGAACGCTTCAGGATTTTCCAAAAACTTCTGCCAACGGGGGTATCTATTTCTGGCAGACACTTCTCAACAATAAGCTGGAACTGAAAACAGGCTTTCGTGGAAGATACGTCGCTTCGCACGTCGGGATGGAATTCAATCCGGAGATCCTTGCGTACGTGCCGGGCACCGGACCCAAGATCGGACTCGGCTCCTCCGTGGACTTCTTTGCAACAGCGCATATCGGTGATGCGTATATCCACCTCATGTGGGAGAACCTGACCAACATCGGGTATTTCATAACCCCGTACTATCCGGTACTGGATCGGGCCATCCGCTTCGGCATTTCCTGGGAATTCTTGAATTGATGGACGCGAAGGGGCAAGTCGTTACCGTCTTTGGCAGTTCCCGACCCGGAGAAGGCGAACCTGAGTACCATCTTGCATACGATGTGGGAAGGGAGCTCGCCAGGGCCGGTTTCACTGTTTGTAATGGCGGGTACGGAGGAATCATGGAAGCCTCTGCGCGCGGCGCAAAGGAGAACGGGGGTGCGACCATCGGTATTATTTCCGACGTCTTCCCGCGAAAGGCAAACCGATGGATTGATACCACATTCACCGCGACGACTCTTGTTGAGAGGATGTTGAGTCTGATTTCCCGCGGCGACGCCTACGTCATTCTGAAAGGGGGAACCGGAACTCTCCTTGAGTTCGCGGCTTCGTGGGAGTTCATGAACAAGAAGGTGATCAAGGAAAAACCCATCGTGCTCGTAGGAACGTTCTGGAAAGATGTCGTCGAGACACTGAAAGAGGAACTGGCATGGGAGGGTTTGAGCGATTGCACACGATATGTCACGATTGTCGAAACTCCCGAATCATGCGCATCGTACATCAAACAACAACTCAAAGGAAACCGATGATGGCACGCAGATACGCTGAGATTCAGCTTCTCCTTGATATCATCGACCAGGCATACGACCACAGGGCATGGCACGGAACCAACCTGCGCGGATCAATCCGGGGACTGACATCGGATCAAGCCGCGTGGCGACCTGCCCCGGGACGACACAATATCTGGGAGGTCGTGGTGCATGCCGCGTACTGGAAGTACATTGTTCGCCGGAGACTTCTGGGCGAGAAGCGTGGTTCATTCTCGTTGGAGGGGAGCAACTGGTTTACACGACCGGTGGATCGCTCCGACGCGGCATGGAAAGCTGATGTCGCCCTGCTGGATGAAACTCACCGCTCGATGCGTTCAGCGATCGCTTCCTTCCCTGCCGATAAGGTCGCTTCGACCCCCTCGAACAGCAAGGTGAGCAACGCCCAGATCATATACGGCATTTCCTCTCACGATTTGTATCATGCGGGACAGATACAATTGTTGAAAAGGCTGCGGCACTAAACGATGGATACTTCCACAGGCCATCCACCTCGGGTTCGACTTGTTGTTGCATACCTCAGCCTGTTCATCATCTGGGGATCAACCTACCTTGCGATCAGAATCGGCGTGATGGACATCCCCCCCGCTTTGTTGGCTGGAATGCGATTTCTCGTATCGGGATCAATCCTGGTAGGGACTGGAAGAATCTGGAGCAGACCATTCCCGTCGACAGCGACCGGCTGGCGTCATCTGGCCGTGATCGGGCTATTCCTGTTGGTGGGCGGAAATGGGCTGGTCGTCTGGGCGGAGCAATGGGTTCCCTCGGGACTCGCGGCACTAATCGTTGCCACAGTCCCGCTCTTCATGTCTTCTATCGACGCGGTAATCCCGGGCGGGCACAGACTCTCGGGCCTTGGCTGGGTGGGAATCCTTATCGGATTCGGAGGCGTGGTGGTGCTTGTTTCTCCGAGCCTGGGGATGGTGTTGGGGGAGCAGATTGATATCGGAGGAATAATCGGACTGGTATGTGCATCGTTCTTCTGGTCTACCGGATCGATCTACTCAAAACGACATCCCGTTGGTGGAGACATCTTTGTGAACACTGGAATTCAAATGCTTGCAGGTGGTCTGGTCCTGACAGTGATCGGACTTGCAGCGGGTGAGTGGGCATCCATTCGATGGACTGCGTCCGGTGTGCTTGCGGTGGTCTATCTGATCTTGTTTGGCTCGATCGTTGGATTCACAGCGTACGCGTACTTGCTTCGCCACGTCCCTGCGGCAAAAGCCTCCACGTACGCATATGTAAACCCGATCGTTGCGGTAATTCTCGGAGCACTGATCCTCGCCGAGCCGGTGGATTTCAGAACTGTTATCGCGACCGCGGTCATTCTCGGCGGCGTGGCAATCGTTCAACTCGCGAGAATGAGGTCGGTGTGAATCGCAGCTTCAATTGTTTACCTGTTGAACGCGGCGTTCGAGAAGAGCAAGCGTTTGTTTCGCAGCCTGATCCCAATCAAAGTTCTTCGACCAGCGGATGGCGTTTTCCGACAGGCGCTCCCGCAAGGACCGATCCTTGAGAAGGAGCCGTAGTTTTTCCTGAAGGTCCATCACATTACCGTACTCATACAGGAGACCTGTCTCCCCATTCTTGACGGCATCGCGAAGCCCCTGCACGTTGCTGGCAAGCACGGGGGTTCCGCACGCGTTCGCTTCCACGACGGTCAAACCCCACCCCTCTTTTGACGAGGTCGTCACCTTGAACCACATTTGTTGAAGAAGGCGCACTTTCCGATCCTCCGGAACGAATCCAGTGAACTCAACGCTCTTCGTCAAGCCCCACTCACGCGTTATGGCCTCGAGCCTCGGACGATCATCCCCCTCCCCCACGATGAGCAGCCTGAGGTCTGGAATTTCCTTCAGCACCCCAGGCAGTGCCCGCAGGAGATGATCAACACTCTTGTACTTTTTCAGCCGGCCGAAGTATCCGATCAGCGGTGTCGGGTTCTTGGCCTCCCCGTGTGGAGTGTGGACAGAATGGTCAACGCCGTAATTGATCAGTGCAACGGTAGATCGATCAAATCTCCTTTCCAGTAGTTCATATTCCGTACTTGGCGAACCGACGATGAAGGGAACCCGTCGCTGCCTATAGAGCCAGACCGCCGCCTGCTCCATGAGGTAGACATACGACGCCATCGGCACGTTGAGCTCGAGGAAGATGCTCGTCCCGAACAAATGATGCGTGACTCCGTAGAGTGGTGTGCGGACATAAAGAGGAGTGAAGAACGGAATCTTGTTCATATCGTCGACCACGATGTCGAATTTTTCGTTCCTGAATTTCGACAGATAGGTCCACGCAAACCGGAAGTTGAACAGATACCTTCCACCTGCGCGGATGACCCGGATGCCGTTCAGATCTTCTTCAGGGAGGGCGCCGCGAAACGACGAGCAGAAGAGAACAACCTCGTGGCCCATTTTCGCGACGCGGGAAAAGACTTCGTGCAGATGGACTTCCGCACCTCCTGCGAGGGGATTCTTAATGTCCTGCCAATTGACGACAAGGATGCGCATAGGGAAGATGAGAAGTCGGGTTGAAAAAGCCAGACGAAAGGTGAAGATTTAAGATTGAAGATCTTAGATGGAAGATCGGATTTATCTTGACAATCTTGCCGTCTTGACGCTCGACGCAAAAATGGCAACAAACTCGCCCGCTTCTCGAATGAGTGCAACGAGAAGTTCAGCTTTTACAACCCCGGTCTCACCGAGAATCTCCAACCAGTAAAGAGTTTCATCAGCTTCCTCGAGAACGATGCCCATCTTTGATATGAAGTCAGGTTTGGACCTACCTCGGCAGGCTGCTCGATAATTCGCGCCGACTGATGTCCCTGATCGAAAGAGTTGATCGCCAATCAGCCGACCTTCGCGCGTATTAGGAAGCTGTCTGCATAGGTCGATTACTGACTTTGCAAACTCCTTCGTGCGTTTCTTTAGTTCGACTTGATCCATCCAATCGCCCCTTCAATCTCAAATCTTACATCTTAGATTTTCTCAACTTCATCTTTCCAATACTCAAACACATCCATGAGCGTCTGTCGTATGGGAATGGAGGGAAACCAGCCGGTGGCCCCACGAAGTCGCTCGTTGCTTCCGACGACTGTCGAGACGTCGTACGGCCTCAGGCGCTGCGGTTCGGAAATGATCTTCACGGAGATCCCGCTGAGTGTTTGAAAGGCTTCCAGGATGTCTCTGATCTGGAGCGTCTGGCCGGAGCAAATATTGTACACCACATCGCTTTCCTTCCGGTCGAACAACATCCAGTATGCCCGCACAACATCGCGCACATCGGTGAAGTCTCGCCGGGTCTCGAGGTTACCGACCCGGAGTTCGCATGGTCGATTGCCGGCAGCGATCTCGGCAAATTGCTTGCCGAAATCAGAGCAGACAAAGACGGGGCTTTGCCGGGGACCAACATGATTGAACGGACGCACCACTGTGACTGTCAAGCCGAAGCTCATTGCAAACTGTTGAGCAATAAGGTCAATGCTGGCCTTGCTCGCTGCGTACGGATTGTTGGGACTGATTGGACACGTTTCCCGGATCGGTTGAAGGTTGGGATCCACTTTACCGTACACCTCACCGGTGCTGACGACCATGACGTGGGGGCCAGGGCCACCATCGCCTGTGAGCTTCCGACATCCCTCGAGGACGTTCATCCCACCGACTATGTTTACCTGAAACGTCGCCAGAGGATCGCTCAAGGAGACAGGAACAAACGCCTGACCCGCCAAGTGAAGAACTCTTTCAGGTTTGATCTGCGCAAAGAGTTTCGCAGTGCGAGCGGCGTCAAGAATGTCGAGTCGGTGGAGGTGAAGTGAGGGGCCAACAATCCCGTCCAGATTGCGGGTAGGAGATTCTCCAAGGATAGTGCCGTGGACTTCTACACCGGCTTGCCTGAGAAGAAATTCCGCAGCATGACTGCCGACAAACCCATCCACGCCCGTAATGAGCACACGCATGCCGGCTTACCGTCGGCTGTGTTTCTGAAGGCGCGCAATATCCGCATCCACCATCATTCGCACCAAGCCTTCGAAGCTCACGCGGGGTTTCCACCCGAACATCCGCTGCGCTTTGCGTGCATTGCCAAGGAGACGGTTCACTTCTGCGGGCCGGTAGAATTTCCTATCAACCTTCACGTACTTCTTCCAATTCAATCCTGCGTGGTCGAATGCAATCCGGGCAAAATCCCGGACGGTGTGCGATTCTCCCGTCGCCACGACAAAATCCTCCGCGCGTTTCTGTTGAAGCATCCGCCACATCACTTCCACGTAATCGCCGGCGTATCCCCAATCCCTCTTCGCATCGAGGTTCCCGAGGCGTAGTTCCCTCGCCATGCCGAGCGAAATACGCGCAACGCTGTCGGAGATCTTACGAGTCACGAATTCAAGACCACGCCGGGGCGATTCATGATTGAACAGAATCCCCGACACTGCAAACATATCGTAGCTTTCGCGGTAGTTCACTGTGATGAAATGCCCGTAGGCCTTGGCCACACCGTAGGGGCTTCGCGGATAGAAGGGGGTGGTTTCACTTTGCGGCGTCTCCAGCACCTTTCCGAACATCTCACTGCTGCTTGCCTGGTAGAACCTGATCTTCCGGTTCACGAGTTTGATTGCTTCCAGCATTTTTGTTACGCCAAGCGCAGTGAACTCCCCGGTGAGGGTCGGCTGCGTCCAGGAGGTGGGGACAAACGACTGGGCGGCCAGGTTGTAGACCTCATCGGGCTCCACCTCTTCCATCAACTCAATAAGCGAGAGCTGGTCCAGAAGGTCCGCCTGAACAATTGTGATCTTCGCCCGCAGATGCTCGATCCGCTCAAAATTCTCCGTACTTGCCCGGCGCACCATCCCGTATACTTTGTAACCCTTCTCGAGAAGCAACTCTGCAAGATAAGATCCATCCTGCCCGGTCACACCAGTAATGAGAGCTCGTTTCACGCAACGTCTTTCATCTGAAGTGAGTAGCTATTGCTTCCCGCCAGTGTCGGGCGAGGTTCTTGTTGTTGCCAGCAGAGTCTGCGTCTCGTTGATCCGCTGCTTGAGCCCCTGGTCGGTCGGGTACATCACCGCAAGCTCCCGGAGCACCTCGAGCGTTTTTGCATAGTCCTTCCGTACCTCGTAAATCTCAAGCAACACGCGGTACGGGTTATAATAGGATTGCATGTTCACCTGCCCCGATTTCATCATCTCTCGTGCGATCGGCTCGACCTCGGAAGCAAGTTCGTTGAACTTGTCCTCCCTTCCCAGGCGGTGATAGAACGATGCGATGTCTGACTGTAGATCCCATCCCATCGGAATCTTCGCGCGGGGCATCAGTTGCTCCATACGGTCGAGCACTTCCACTCCCTTCTCTTTCTGATTCGTCACATTTGCATAGTAAAGAGCGAGCCGGATGAATGCCGACCGATAATTGACCATCATCCGGGTGGTGTTTTCATCGAAGTAAACGGTGGGATCAGCCACCCTTCGCCACTTGTAACCGTATTGGGGAGTTTTCGAGAACCCTTCAGGCTCGTTCAAGAGGTTCGCTGCAAGCACTTCTGGATTGATACTCCGGTCTTGATCGACCACCTGACGCGGTTCGAGCCGCCACGCCATTCCGTGGAACCAGAGATACTGGTCGAGCCCGATCTTGCTGTCCGGCGATACGGTCACTGCAAAATAAATCGGGCGTTTCCACTGGTTGGTGTACACGATATCTTGCACCATGATGTCCTGTACACGCAGAGCCTTGGTGGGACCAATCTGCAAGGTGTTGCGGAACAGGAAACTGATTCTTCCCTTGTTGATCAGGCTTGTGTCTGTCACGCCGTAGCGCTCGAAGGCCTCACGAGGAACCGGAAGTTCCATCTGCCGCGGCTCCCACGCAACCGGCTGAATCCGTTCAATCTGCGCGTCAGTGCGGCTGATTGGCACCGCCTTTGCCTCCGGGTAGTACGGAGTGTTTTTCATCTGTTGGATGTACCAAGGTGTGTTGACCAGGCTCAGGTTTACGATACGAACATCGCGCCTGACGCCTTCCACATCCTGGAGATACCAGAGTGGGAAAGTATCGTTGTCTCCATTGGTGAAAAGGAGAGCGTCCTTCTCGCATGTCTGGAGAAGGTTGTACGAATAGTCCCATGCAACATAGTTGCCGGAACGATCATGGTCATGCCAGTTGACGCGCGCAAGGTTTCCGGGAATGGCAATCGCAAACACCCCGACAACCGCGAACGAGAGTGTCTCCGCCATCCGTTGCTCCCGGATGAACTTCTTGACGTAGTCCACCAGTGCAACCACACCGAGTGCAATCCAGAGAGAGAAGACGCAAAAAGCCCCGACATAAAAATAGTCGCGTTCACGCGGCTGTGGGTCTTGTTGATTCTGGTAGAGGGCGAGTACCGGCCCAAGAATAATAAACATCGCTACAAACACCAGCCACATTTTCCAATCTTTCTTGAACTGGTAGTAGATGCCCAGCAGTCCAATAAGGAACGGTATCCCCCACGTGTCCTTCCATCCAACTCCTGCATCCTGGACATCTGCGGCCTGGCCAATATAGTTCCAGCCGACATACCGGAAGAACATGTGGTTTAACTGGTAACGGATCAGGAAATCCATATCACTGGTGTAGTTGGTATAGATTCCCTGGTGCTGCGGCTCGTTGCTATAACGTCGCTTCATTATGGGAGCGTCCCCATACTGTTCGCGACTGAGGTACGATGTCAGCCGGGCCAGATTGCTGGGGTCGTTCTCATTCATCGGCGGATTGGCGTTC
>DASRUE010000141.1:0-7433 GCA_035687895.1 Bacteroidota bacterium
CTGCGCGGCTGAAATAATCGCCGGGGCGCGTGTACAGCTCCCGCCGGATTACCTTCTCCTGCGTCTTTGTGTTCCCCTTGATGTTTACCTGGCCGATTTTGAACTGGTTGAGCTCGTACACCTTGATTGCGATATCCACGCTGTCCTCGGCCACCCGTGTCTCCACGGGTTCGAGGTTGAACTTCAGGTAACCGTTGTCATAATAAAGCGACGCCACGTCCGACTGGGCCTCGTTTCCGCGCAAGTTCTGCTCGAACTTCTGTGCATTGTAGATCTCTCCCGGACGGAACCCGAGCCGCTCGTTCAATACCGTGTCGGAATAAACGGTGTTCCCTTCCCACGCGATCCGCCGGATCCTATACTGGGGTCCTTCGTACACATGAAGCAGTATGTGCATATCCTCTTTGTCATCACTATACCAGATCGAGTCCGAGAGAACTTCTGCGTCCCGATACCCGCTCTTTCGGTAAAACTGGACGATCAGCTTCTTGTCTTCATCATACTTCTTCCGATCGAAGTTCGCCGACGACCAGAACTTCCACCACCTTTTCTCGGCGGTTTCATCCATCTCCCCCCTCAGGTCGCCGTCTTCGAACGCCGTATTCCCTTCAAACGCAATGCTCGCAACCTGTACTTCAGAGCCTTCATCAATATCGATCTTGAGGACTATGCGGTTGACAGAAGTATCAATCGGCTCGGCCGTCACTTTCACCCGGGCAAGGAGGAGACCCTCTTTCTCATACAGCTTGACGATTTCCTTCTGAATCCTGTTCACCTCGTGTGGCGGAAGCACCTGGCCACGCACAATGGTGATCTTCTTCTCAATGTCGCCGGTGCTGATCTCATCATTGCCGGCAATCTCTGTTCGCTCATAACGGGGGTATTCCTTCACCTTGATGGAAAGGAAAACGCCACTCCCCACCTTCCGTTCGATGGCAATCTGAATGTCCTCAAATATCTTGAGCAGCCATAGCTTCCGTACGGCCTGGCTCACCTGGTCGCCGGGTACGGTAATCTCGTCTCCAACTTTCAACCCGGTGTTGGCAATAATCGCGGCCGGATCGGCAAGGGTGTTCCCCTCGACCGAGAGACCGAGAATCTTGTAGACCTCCTGGGGTTGTGTTCGTTGTGCAAAAAGATGGGACGCACTACTCAGGCCAATCCCTGCCGTCACCAACACCAACAGAATCTTCTTCATGCTACGGTCCTGTCACACTCCTGATAAGTCGTCCAAAATAGCCGTCGCGGCCGTTATCCTGTTTGACTTGCTCGCTGACCATGCCGAAGCGACGTTCCCGCCGTTGATAGTCCCGGATGGCATCATACAATTCGTCGCGCCGGAAGGCAGGCCAGTACTTTTTTGTGATGTAGATTTCTGTGTAGGCCAGTTGCCACAGGAGAAAATTACTGATGCGAAATTCACCGCTGGTCCTGATGAGCAGATCGGGGTCCGGCGTTCCCGCAGTCGAAAGATACCCGGCGATAAGTCGCTCGTTCAGATCCGCTTCGCTTACCTTGCCTGCCTTGAGATCTGCAGCGACGTGCTTGATTGCCTGAGTTAGATCCCAGCGGCCGCTATAGCTGAGTGCGAGCGTAAGAGTAAGGCCGGTATTGTCATTGGTTTTCTGGATGTCTTCCAGCAACTCATTCTGGACATCCTGCGGCAACGCGGCAATATCGCCAATGGCTTTGATGCGGACATTGTTTGTATGAAGGCGGTCGGTCTCATCCTTCAATGCTTTCAAGAGAAGTCGCATAAGCAACGAGACTTCCTCCTGGGGACGCTTCCAATTCTCAGTCGACCATGCGTACAAAGTCAGGAACTGCACACCAAGCTGGCCGCATGCTTCGACGGTATCGCGGACGGACTCCACCCCTTCGTTGTGGCCTGCAATGCGCGGCATGCCATGCTGCTTTGCCCAACGACCGTTTCCATCCATGATGATTGCTATGTGTCGGGGAATTTCACCGGAACCCTGCAGCGTCTCCTGCACCCTCTTATCGTCACCGGTCGCTAACTTTGGACCTCTTCCCAAAGGCTGGAGTCTCCCGTTCGTCTGAATTGTGGATGCGCGATGGTGTGGTTCTGCCTCCTCAACACCACCAGTCACAGTGGAATGAGTACCGATAGGCGTTGAAATCTAACTCAATTTTGCAAGAATGTCAAGGAATCCGTTTGCATCGCACAGTCGAGAGAGTTGAAAACAAATCACTTACGTTCATCAGTCGTCGGGAAACGTTGTTTGACTTTACCTATCGAAACAGATATATTTTTTGTGAAATTGATGACAATGCTTCACCCAAACTTCACCCGAAAGGATACCGATGGCTGCACCGAACATGATGGGTATGATGAAACAGATCCAGAAGATGCAGGAGAAAATGGCGCAGGTGCAGCAGGAATTGGAAGCGAGGACAGTTGTCGGCGAGGCGGGAGGCGGTATGGTAAAGGTGACTGCCAATGGAAAGCAACATATCGTGAAGCTGGAAATCGACAAGGAGGTTGTCGACCCGACGGATGTGACAATGCTGGAAGACCTCGTCCTCGCCGCGACAAACAAGGCGCTGGGCGACGCGGCAAAAATGGCGCAGGACGAGATGGCCAAAGCAACCAGCGGGCTGATGCCAAATATTCCGGGGTTAAACCTGCCGGGAATCTGACCATCCGCTTTCTTCGTTCAATAATAAGGAAGAAGGGATGTCGAGCGGAACGACGATGATCTATACTTCTGAAGCCCTCCAACAACTCATTGAAGAATTCAGCCAGTTCCCTGGTATTGGGAGGAGAACCGCGCAACGGCTGGCGCTGTACATTCTCAAGCAGCCCCGGGAAGAGGTGGTAAAGATGGCGAAGACCCTCGTGAGTGTGAAGGATCGGATTCGCTATTGCTCTTCCTGCTGGAACATCACCGAAGACGATCCGTGCCTGATTTGTGCCAGCCACAAGCGGGAACGTGGCATCATTTGCGTTGTCGAAGAACCAAATGACGTCATGGCATTGGAAAAGACAAATGAATTCCGGGGTCTGTACCATGTTCTTGGCGGCTCCCTCTCGCCTCTTGACGGAATTGGACCGGAGGAGCTGAAGGTGAGGGAACTGCTTGCCCGCGTGACCAGCGAGGTCTCGGAGGTGATTCTCGCCATGAATCCGAATGTGGAGGGAGAGGCCACAACTATCTACCTGACGCGGCTGCTGAAACCACTCGGTGTCAAGGTGACCCGCATTGCGAGGGGGCTCCCTGTGGGAAGCGACCTGGAATTCGCAGATGAAGCGACGCTGGGACGTGCTTTGGAAGGCAGAGTAGCTGTGTAAGAAAGGGACAAAGCTTTGTTGATTGGGAACGTAATCGTGCATCGAGCCTTTATCGCAGGCTTAGTAATACTGCCGGCTATTCTGGGTGGTTGTTCGCTCTTCGATCCCCGGGCGCCGGAGGCGCCCACGCAATCAAGCGCGAACTTCGTCCCCCCGACTGAACCGCGGATCGTCGTTTCCAATCTTCAGAACGCCATTGCTGAAAAGAACCTGGAAAATTACATGAGTTGTTTTGCCGACCCCGGCCGCGTTCAGCGGGGCTTCGGATTCGTGCCCGCACCCACTGCGCTCAGCGCATACCCCAGGTTGCAGGGAACGTGGACATACACTGATGAACGGAATTATTTCCAGGAGTTGATCACTCAGGGCCTCTCACCGGGATTCTCCGGACTCATCCTCACTCTGAGATCCTCTTCCGTTTCATCAGACTCTGTCATCTACAATTTCGATTATACTTTTACGTTTGAGACCAAGCCACAACACAACTTCGCCTCCACCGCGCGGGGCAATCTCCAATTCACCGTCGGAGTGGACAACAACAACCTCTGGTCAATCTATTATTGGGTGGACAACGATCTGGGGGGGACCAGTGATATCACATGGAGTGAGTTCAAGGGGAAGTTCGCCCGCTGATCACCATGAACGTACCCTTTCCCCTGATACTCTGGTTCACTTTTCTTGGCGGTTGCATCAATCCCTTTGCTCCCAGATACGACGGCTCCCCCGCGGAATCCTCATGTGATCCATCCACCATCGAAGGAGTCTTTCGCTGCTTCCAGGCAGCTTACACCTTCCGTGATACTACGGTCTATGGTGAGCTCCTCAAGGATAATTTCTCGTTTGTCTTCCGGGATTATGAGGTAGGGATCGATGTCACATGGAGTCGCGATGAAGAAATGAGAACCACCTATGGGCTCTTCCAGAATGCCCAGAAGCTCGACCTCATCTGGAACAACACCATTTCCAGCTCCACGGATTCCACACGGACGACCGTTGTACGGGGATTCAATCTCACCATCACGTTCAACCCCACGGATATCATCTACATCGGCGGGTACGCGAATCTCACCTTCGAGCGGGCGCGGACCACCGATCCATGGAAGATCGTCGCCTGGCGGGATGAATCCAATTTCTAGAGAACGATGAGCCTCTCCTACACACTCAAAGAAAGCATCTCCGGTTTCAAGCGAGCGAAGCTTTCCACTTTTATCTCGATCATCACCATCAGCATCTCGCTCCTGTTGCTTGGCGTGTTTGCCGTCGTGACAATCAATACCTCCCGGTTCATCGACTCGCTGCGCAACGCCGTCGAAATGGAAGCATTCCTCCAGGAACCGCTCACACGTGACGAGATTACCGCACTGCAAAAGCGCGTTACGGCCATCGAGGGAGTGGCTCGAGTCGTGTATGTTTCCAAAGAGGAGGCCGCAAAGATCTTCAAAGAAGAATTTGGCGAGGACATCAACACCGTCATCGACTTCAATCCCCTTCCTCCCTCATTCAAGATCTTCCTGAGCAACACCCACAAAACCGTGGTGCAAGCCAATGCGGTGTATGACAAACTTGTGGCAACAGAAGGGATCGAGAGTGTCCTTTACCGGAAGGCTCTGCTGGAGTTCATCGACCAGAAGACGGCAACCGTCCACAATGTCACGCTCGGGCTCGGCATCCTTATCAGTCTTTCGGCAATCTTCCTCGTCTCCAACACCATCCGCCTGGCGATCTATGCAAAGCGAAGACTTCTCCGCACGATGGCCCTTGTGGGAGCGACGGCGGGGTTCATCCGGATCCCTTTCCTCCTCGAGGGCGTGATCCAGGGATTCTTTGGTGGACTGCTTGCCTCAGGGGTTCTTTATTTGCTGCTCGAGTATTCCTCGCGTCTTCTCTCGATAGAGTTCACCGAGTTCATTCATATGGAACCCGTGTACTATCTCTCCGTTCTCGGCTGCGGCATTGTCCTTGGATTGGTCGGCAGCATAATTTCTGTTGCCAGGTTCATTCGCATCGCCGAGACTGCGTGACACCCCTTAAATCCTATATGAAACGAAGAACACAGATGCCACAGAAGAAGAGGATCTTCACTGATTCGTGTCCGCCTCAAGGTGAACTGACAGAGTCTTCCCTTCCTTCAATCTGTGACAGTCAGTAGAATCAGTGTCATCTGTGTTCCATCACCATCGCCTAACACAAACCTCACCTCCTCAGGCTCACATCCCGCCTGCCTTGCTCTTTTCAGATTTTGTTGTTATGTTCTCGATGTTGAAACATGCGCACGTCTGTCTCCTCATTGTTCTTCCCGGCTACGCCTCACGGCATTCCACGATATCACGTACGTAGAAAGCACGATCTATGAGCAAGGTATCCAACTTCTTGACGTCCTCTGTCGGCAGGAAACTCATGATGGGACTGTCCGGTCTGTTCCTCTGCAGCTTCCTTGTCGTCCATCTTTTCATCAATCTCTTTCTCTTCAAGCAGGATGGTGGAGCGACGTTCGATGTGTATGGCGAGTTCATGGCCACGTATCCGTTAATCCGGCCGCTGGAATGGATCCTCTTTGGCGGATTCCTCCTGCATGCATTTGTCGGCATCTGGCTCTGGATCACCAACCGGCAAGCACGGCCGGAGCGCTACGCAGTCAACAGAGCATCCGAGAACAGTACGCTTGCCTCACGCATCGGCTTCATCACGGGCGCGTTCGTCCTTGTGTTCCTCGTCGTCCACATCAACACCTTCTTCGTCAAGTCCCGCTTCTTCCCCGACGGGCGGACGATGTATGAGATTGTCGTACAGGCGTTTCAGAGTCCGGTGTACGTTGGGTTCTACGTCGTGGCGCTGGTGTTCCTTGCGTACCATTTGCGGCACGGGTTTCAATCCGCGTTCCAGACGCTAGGAATCCGTTTCGAGAAGTATCAGCCACTCATTGATGCGGTTGGAGTGGTGTTCTGGCTCCTGATTCCCCTCGCATTTGCGGCCTTGCCGCTCTATTTTCTCTGGGCTCACTAACAGGAATTGCATATCATGACACTCGATTCGAAAATCCCGGCCGGCCCGATTGAAAAGAAGTGGGACACACACAAGTTCAACCTGAAGCTCGTCAACCCGGCCAACAAGCGGAAGTACAGCATCATTGTTGTCGGCACAGGACTGGCAGGCGCATCCGCAGCAGCGTCGCTCGGCGAGCTCGGGTACAACGTAATCGCCATTTCGTACCACGAATCCCCGCGCCGCGCTCACAGCATCGCTGCACAGGGTGGCATCAACGCACCGAAGAATTACCCAAACGACGGCGACAGCATCTACCGCCTCTTCTATGATACCGTGAAGGGTGGCGATTACCGCGCCCGCGAAGCCAATGTCTACAGGCTTGCACAAGTAAGCGGCGCCATCATCGACCAGTGCGTTGCACAGGGTGTTCCGTTCGCACGCGAGTACGGCGGACTGCTGGATAATCGATCCTTCGGCGGCGCGCAGGTTTCCCGCACGTTTTACGCACGGGGACAAACCGGCCAGCAATTGCTCCTCGGCGCCTACTCTGCACTCTGCCGCCAGATTGCCGAGGGAACAGTGAAGTTCTACGAACGCCGCGAGATGCTTGACCTTGTGGTGGTGGACGGACAGGCACGCGGCGTTGTTGCGCGCAACCTCGTCAGCGGCAAGGTTGAATCGTACACCGCCGATGCGGTCATCCTCGCCACCGGGGGCTATGGCAACGTCTTTTTCCTCTCCACCAACGCAAAGATGTGCAACGCATCTGCTACCTGGCGTGCGCACAAGCGTGGAGCATTCTTCGGCAATCCCTGCTTCACACAGATTCACCCGACGTGTATCCCCGTTGCCAGCGAGCACCAGTCAAAGTTGACACTCATGAGCGAAAGTCTCCGGAACGACGGCCGCATCTGGGTCCCGAAGGCCAAGGGAGACAAACGTCCGCCGAATGAGATTTCGGAGAGCGAACGCGATTATTACCTCGAGCGAATGTACCCTTCTTTCGGTAACCTGGTGCCACGTGATGTTGCAAGCCGCCGCGCCAAGGAGATGTGCGATAAGGGACACGGCGTCGGGACAACGGGCCTCGCGGTCTATCTCGACTTCAAAGACACGATCAAGCGGAACGGCAAGG
>DASRUE010000142.1:0-5105 GCA_035687895.1 Bacteroidota bacterium
AGGTGCGAGAGGATATTGGATCGCCTTCTGATCGAACCCGAGACTTGCCGCGATCATTTCCAATCCATCCGGCCATTCGGATGCAAAGGGAGAGACAAAGAGAACAAGCCCGAGTGCAATGACAACGCCGTAGGCAACAACTGTCCCGTGGCCAGGCACCCGAACATCGTCCGATGTTGAGGCCAGCAATTCTGGCCGGGCCTGTCGGATGGCTGCCACAACCATGCACGTAATCAATGCTTCGCCCACACCGATCAGGGCGTGTATTCCCGCCATGGCCGGGAATACAGTCTGCCTCGGAGCAGTACCTGACCATGCAAGCTCGCCGGCGCAGCAGAGCGATGCAAGCACTACACTGCACCACGACGCAACTGCCACCGCTATCATTCTCCCCCGTTCCCCACTGACAAGGCGATGGATGGTATGGTAGAGAACGCTCCCACTGACCGACCCGACAATGGCCATGTTGAAAATGTTCGCCCCTAATGCGAGGACCCCGCCGTCGGCGAAGAGAAAGCACTGAACCACCAGCACAGAAGTCATGACGATAATGGCAGGACCCGTACCCAACAGAACCGTGGCGAGAACCGCGCCCATCAAATGGCCCGACGTTCCTCCGGCAACCGGGAAGTTCAACATCTGTGCAGCGAAGACGAACGCGGCGGCAACACCGAGCAAGGGGATTCGTTGCGGTTGGATGTGAGTCTTCGTTTGGCGCCATGCAGCAGTAACGCCAACGAGTGAAAGGGTTGTCGTTGCTACAATCGTTTTTGAGTCAAGAAATCCGTCAGGGACATGCATAGAGAGTAGAAATGATTCTCGATCTTCATCTTTGCCTGTATTTCAAAAGTGGATCCTCTCGTGTGCACCAATCGCACACACGAGAAAAAAGAGGTGGCGCGTCTCCAGACCACCTCTTCATACTGATAAAATAACCCGCTCTGAAATCAGGCCAGGTCGAATCGGTCAAGGTTCATCACCTTGGTCCATGCCGCCACAAAGTCCCGAATGAACTTCTTTTCAGAATCCTCACATGCATAGACTTCAGCGAGGGCACGGAGCTCTGAGTTCGAACCGAAGATGAGATCGACCCGGGTACCGGTCCACTTGATTGCGCCTGTCGCACGATCGCGACCCTCAAACACGTCTTGCACCTCTGAAGCCGCGTTCCACTTCGTCCCAAAATCGAGCAGGTTCAAGAAGAAGTCGTTTGTGAGCGTCTCCGGATTCCTGGTGAAGACACCGTGCTGGGACCGATCAAAATTCGTGTTGAGGACACGCATGCCGCCAACGAGAACGGTCATCTCAGGGGCAGTCAGAGTCAACAGTTGCGCCTTGTCAACCAGCATGTCCTCGGCAGATGCAGTGTATTTGGCTTTCTTGTAATTGCGGAACCCATCTGCAGCCGGTTCGAGGACGGTAATGGAATCTATGTCGGTTTGCTTTTGCGAAGCATCAGCGCGACCGGGGGTGAAAGGCACGGTCACATTATGACCGGCATTCTTTGCCGCCTTCTCAATGCCTGCACATCCGCCCAGGACGATCAAGTCGGCAAGCGAAACCTTCTTCCCGCCGGACTGAGCGCTGTTGAACTCTTTCTGAATGCCCTCAAGCGTCTTTAGCACTTTAGCCAGTTGGGTCGGGTTATTTACTTCCCAATCCTTCTGGGGGGCAAGGCGAATGCGCGCACCGTTAGCGCCACCGCGTTTATCGGAACCGCGGAGGGTTGATGCCGACGCCCAGGCAGTGCTTACCAGTTGAGAAACAGACAGTCCCGAAGCGAGTATCTTGCGCTTTAGTGCTCCAATGTCCCTGTGGCCAATCAATTTATGTGTGACTGCCGGGATAGGGTCTTGCCAGATCAGTTCTTCAGCAGGCACCTCCGGACCGAGATAGCGCGCGCGTGGGCCCATATCGCGGTGCGTCAGTTTGAACCATGCCCGGGCGAACGCGTCCGCGAACTCATCCGGGTTTTCGTAGAAGCGTCTTGAAATTTTCTCATAGGCAGGGTCTACTCTCAAAGCGAGGTCAGTCGTCAACATGAATGGCGCATGTTTCTTTGACGGGTCGTGCGCATCCGGCACTAAACCGGCACCAGCTCCACCTTTCGGTTTCCACTGATGCGCACCGGCCGGGCTCTTTGCCAGTTCCCATTCATAGCGGAACAAGTTCTCGAAGAAATTGTTGCTCCATTTCGTTGGCGTTGTGGTCCATGCGCCCTCGAGACCGCTGGTAATTGTATTACCTGCATTACCGCTGCCGAATGTATTTTTCCAGCCGAGGCCTTGTTCCTCAATGCCCGCAGCAGCCGGTTCCCGACCTACGTACTTGCCTGGGTCGGCTGCCCCATGGGTTTTGCCAAACGTGTGCCCACCGGCAATCAGTGCAACAGTCTCCTCGTCATTCATAGCCATGCGACGAAAGGTCTCACGAATGTCGCGGGCTGCCGCGAGCGGATCAGGATTTCGATTGGGACCTTCCGGGTTCACGTAGATGAGTCCCATCTGAACGGCAGCGAGAGGATTCTCCAGGTCGCGATCCCCGGAATAGCGCTTATCTCCCAACCACTCGGTTTCAGAACCCCAATAGGTGTCTTCCTCTGGCTCCCAAATATCTTCTCGACCTCCTGCGAAACCGAAGGTCTTGAAGCCCATGGATTCAAGGGCGCAATTGCCGGCGAGGATCATCAGGTCGGCCCATGAAATTCTTCTGCCGTATTTCTTCTTGACCGGCCAGAGGAGCAAACGTGCCTTGTCGAGGTTGGCATTGTCCGGCCAACTGTTGAGGGGTGCAAAGCGCTGGGTGCCGGATCCTCCGCCGCCACGGCCGTCGTGGATGCGGTACGTGCCTGCGCTGTGCCACGCCATCCGAATGAAGAGCGGTCCATAATGACCATAATCGGCTGGCCACCAATCTTGAGACCTGGTCATCAGGTCGAAGATGTCTTTCTTCACGGCTTTCAAATCGAGCTTCCTGAACTCCTCAGCGTAATTGAATTTTTCTCCCATCGGATTGGACAGGGAAGAGTGTTGGCGGAGGATGTTCAGCTTCAATTGATTTGGCCACCAGTCGCGGTTTCTCATGCCACCGCCTCCTGATGTGCCTTGGGGAGTATTGTTTTCCATGGTGTTTTGCCTTTATTGGTTGGTCCAAAGTCAAATATACACAAATGTGGTTGAGTTTCAAGGGATCGGAGCAACGGGATTGTGTCCGACCAGAGGGAAGTGCATGGGCGGAATGATCTCAGCGGTCAATCCCGGAAATGCCTGTCGACGTCCGCTGATGCGAAACGTGCCGAAATCATCAATCGCCAGTTGTGTCACTTCTACCGTGCGGATAAGGAGTTGGGAACCCGCATTGCAGCCGGCCTTGGTGTAAAGATCGAAATGCCTACTACAGCGGCGCACGCAACGGTGTAGCAGAATCGGGATAGCACTGCCAAACAGGGAGGCACACCACCTCCCTGTTTTGTTTGTTAGAAGACCAACGCTGTAGGGTCACGGTCATGCTGTATTTTTTTTCGATTCAGATTCTGTCGCACTACCTGCCTCCAGCCTGCTTGTAATGAACAACTGATACTTTTGATTTGTTGATGATATTTGGATTGCACTCTGACGAATAGAAACTGGCGAGGGGACACCATTCTTGGATTAATGATACTCAATCCATACAGACTCTGGGGAGGTTTGAAGTTCAGATTCCGTCTTTTGGTAGTGTCCCATTTTGGAATCAGCGATCGAATGCGTGTGATGATAATTCCTGTGAACTCTCCCCTTTCTCAGGTCAACTGTGGCTCCCCTCCCTTGCCATGGGAGGGGGAAAAAGCACTACCAGAGGAGGGGGAGAGTTTGAATGGCATGGGGCGAGCTATTCGATTTGAATGTCGGAGAGCCAAGCTGAGACACCATCCGTCTTTTGTTGGGTTGCGACAACGTTCAAATGTGCGTATATTTGATGAGATTTTCGACTCCCAGATTCCTCACAAAACGTTATATGACTTCCAACATTCATTTTCGAGACCATTCACTCACCCCAGTCTGGTCCAAAGTTCAGAGCGGTGAACGACTGACGCTGGAAGACGGACTGACGATGTACAAGACACCCGATCTTCTCTCCCTTGGCAAGATGGCCCACTGCGTCCAGCAACAAAAAAGCGGTGATGCCGTGTACTTCGTCCTCAACCAGAAGATCGAACACACCAACATCTGTGTCCTCTCGTGCAAGTTCTGTGACTTTGCAACCAAGAAGGGTCGTCCGAATGCATACGAAATGACGACGGAAGAGATTCTCGGTAAACTTACGCCGCACATTCATGAAGTGCATATCACCGGCGGTATGCCGGCCGACTGGCCGTGGGAGAGGTACCTCGACATCGTCCGCTCGATCCATGAGAAGTATCCCAATGTGGACGTGAAGGCTTTCACGGCCGTTGAGATCGATTTCTTCCACAAGAAGTTCAAATTGTCGATTGAAGAAGTGTTGAGGCAATTGCAAGGCGCCGGGCTGCGCACCATGCCTGGTGGCGGCGCTGAAGTATTCTCAGAACGGGTCCGTAAACATCTCTTTCCACAGAAGATCGGCGCAAAGGGATGGTTCGAAGTTCACAAGACAGCCCACAAGCTCGGCATTCCCACGAACAGCACGCTACTCTATGGCCACATCGAGACACTGGAGGAGCGACTGGTGCATATGATCAAGTTGCGTGAAGCGCAGGATGAAACGGGGGGCTTCCTGACCTTCATCCCGCTGGCGTTCCAACCCGGCGACACAGGCATCAAGCCGAAGAACCAATTCACTTCGGCCATCGATGACTTGAAGACGATTGCCATCTCCCGTCTCATGCTCGACAACTTTCCACACATCAAGGCCTACTGGGTGATGTTGACCGAGGAAGTTGCTGCGATGGCATTGAACTTTGGCGCAGATGACATGGATGGTACGGTCGGTGGTGAAAAGATTGCCCACGATGCCGGCGCAATAGCCCCGATGCAGCTAGCGAAAGACCAGATCATCCGAATCATCAAGGATGCGGGGAAGATTCCGGTGGAAAGGGACGTGTATTACAATCCGCTGCACCTGTACACCGACAACGTTATTGGGAAGAT
>DASRUE010000143.1:0-9679 GCA_035687895.1 Bacteroidota bacterium
GGAAACCAGCGTGACCGCCATGGAGTTGGCGCGGCTCATCAAAGAGGCCGGACTTCCCCGGGGCGTCGTCAACATCATAACCGGTTTCGGAAGTGATGCGGGTGCAGAGATGACCTCAAATCCCATGGTGGATAAGGTGGCATTCACAGGCTCCACCACGGTGGGCCGGCAGATCATGCGAACTGCGGCCGGCACGCTCAAGAAACTTACACTTGAATGCGGCGGCAAGTCCGCCAACATTGTCCTCGACGATGCCGACATGACCATGGCGGTGGATGGCGCGTTATATGCGATCTTCTATCATCAGGGACAGTGCTGCGAGGCCGGGACACGGCTCTTCCTTCCCCACTCTCTCGCTGATGAGTTTGTGGGACGCATGGTGGAGAAAACAATGAGAATGAAGATCGGCGACCCGATGCAGATTACGACAGACATCGGCCCCCTGGTTTCGAAGAAGCAGCAGGAGCTTGTTCTCGGCTATATCGAGAAAGGAAAGCAAGATGGAGCACGGCTTGCCGTCGGTGGAGCAGTCCCGTCGGTGCAGGAATGTGCCAACGGCTTTTTTGTCGAACCGACCATCTTCGACAATGTTGAAAACCGCTCGACGATCGCCCAGGAGGAAATATTCGGTCCCGTTCTTTCTGTGATTCGTTACACCTCTCTCGATGATATGGTCCGAATGGCAAATGATTCCATCTACGGCCTCGGTGGAGGTGTCTGGTCGAAAGACCCTGAGAAGGCCATGAACGTTGCACGCCGGCTCCGGACGGGCACCGTCTGGATCAACGAGTGGCACTTGCTCAACGAGCGGGCCCCGTTCGGAGGGTACAAACAGAGCGGCATCGGCCGCGAGTTTGGTCTCGACGGGTTGAAGGAGTACACCGAGAGCAAGCATGTGCATATTGACGAGGTCGGTGTGCGCGAGAAAAAGACGTGGTATGACACAGTTGTTCCCAAGTAAGCACCATTGTCCCACAAGAGAGGGACGCCATTCTTCCACTTATCATAGGGTAATACCATGAACACCAAAGCGAGACCCCTTGCACTTGTTGCCGCCCTCGCGGGGCTTCTTGTTGCAGTGCTGCTCCTCGGCGGTTGCGGCGAAAAAAAGATGGAGCCGGTTGCAGTGAGCGAAATGGAAACGTATCATGACCCAGGCATTGGTTTTTCCATCACGCATCCCAAGGGATGGATTAAGAACGCCGAGGTCGGCCGGGCGCGATTCTACAATGCCCAGGATGTGGACAAGAAATTCCTCGACCCAACCGGCGTTGGCGCCATCGGCGTGGAGATTTCGGTCAGCGTCATCAAGACACACGATCCTGCCTCACAGATCAAGCAGTTCAAGGATGACCTTACCACACAAGGCTACGTGCTGCAGCCTGAACAATCTGTATCCGTCGGCCCGCTGACGGGGACAAAAATGGGCTACACCGCAAATTACGGGGCCAAGAATATCATTAACGGACACCACGTTCTGATTGCCGGCGATTCCGTTGTCTATGATCTCGGCTTTGCCGGGTTTGGTGACTATTACACCGCGTACGCTGCGGTGTTCGAAGCCTCTCTCAATTCATTCGAGGCACCCAAGCCGAAAGAAAAAGGACGGGATGAAACCCTCCCATCCGAAGAGATGGCAAAATACGATGGGAAGATGTTCTCCTTCCAGTATCCCGACAACTTCAATTTCCAGAATACCGCAAAGGGAAAATTCGACGAAGTGGTGGACCTGCGCGGCGTCCGGCTCGATTGCTCAATCCGCTTCGATGTCTTTGCGGCGCAGAAGCTCACGGTCGAAAAGGTGGTGGAACAGAATAAGGGGACATACAAAGCAAAGTCCACGGGCAAAGCGACCATCGGTGGCGAAAGCGCAATGTTCATCAACTATTCATCGCGGGCCGACGTGGACAGTCGGGTCTACTTTGTAGTAAAAAACGATAAGGTCGTTCGCATAACGCTGAGCTGGTTCAAACCGCAGGGCGAAAGCTACATACCTGTGTACGAAAAGGTAATCAGCTCGATCGAGTTCAAATAATTCACACACAGGACCCCCATGAACGAATCACTCGTCACCACGGCCTTCACCATTGACGGCTACCGGGTGGTAAAGAACCTCGGAGTTGTCAGGGGCATCACCGTCCGGTCCCGTTCCATTATCGGGAACATCGGTGCGGCATTTCAGATCCTTTTCGGCGGGAACATCTCGCTCCTCCAGGAGCTGTGCGAAAAGGCACGGCAGGATGCCTTCGGTATCATGGTACTGCATGCACAACAGGTCGGAGCGAACGCCGTCATCGGCATGCGCTACGACGCCAACGAGATCATGTCCGGTGTCGCCGAGGTGCTGGCGTACGGGACGGCGGTGGTGGTGGAGAAGGTCTGACACCGGCCGGTGGACATCAATGTTCTTTCACAAAAGGAAACCTCATGAAACGTCTATTTACCTCAGGGATGTGTACGCTTTTATTTCTTCTCTCTACTCCAGAATCAAGGGCGCAGCAAAACATTCCCAGTCCTCGCGATTCAGCATTTCTGAAACTTGACACAAATGTTGTTTCGGTGAATTACGGCCGCCCTTCCATGCGCGGGCGCACCATCATGGGGGACCTCGTCCCTTGGAACAAGGTCTGGCGAACGGGCGCCAACCAGGCCACACATTTCAAGACCGGCTTCGACCTGATGATGGATGGCGTCCCCGTCACCCGCGGAACGTACACATTGTGGACCATCCCTTCGCCCGACGGTTGGACGCTGATCCTCAACAAACAGACAGGGCAATGGGGAACGAAGTACGATGAGACTCAGGACTATGCGCGTTTCCCCGCAAAGGTCGAGCAACTGTCCACACCGGTGGAACAGTTCACGATCAGCCTTGAACCGACGGGGCCAGCGTCCGGTGTGATGAAGCTGATGTGGGAGAACACTCTCGTTTCCACAACGATCCAGAAGAGCAACAAGATCCGACCGCTGAGCCCGCCCGACTCCACCACAACAAACATTGGCGGAGCAACGGTCTCGGTGCGATACAGCAAGCCGTTTATCCGCGGCAGGAAAATCTGGGGGGCAGTTGTGCCGATGGATTCCATCTGGCGCACCGGCGCGAATGCGGCGACACTTCTAACCACGGACGCCGACCTGATAATCGGCACAAGCGTCGTCATTCCGAAGGGGGCGTATACCATTTACTCCCTCCCGACGGAAAAGAGTTACCACCTGATCATCAGCAAGAAGCCGGCCGGGAACGCCGAGTACGACGTCACACAGGATCTTGTTCGTGTTTCGATGACGAGGGAGAAATCATCCAAGACTATTGACCCGTTCACGATTTGGTTCGAGAAAGGGAAGAACGATACCAGCCGGTTGATGTTGGGTTGGGCCGACAGGATATACGCAGTCGAGGTACGAAAGAAGTAACACATGTCCACTCGCGGCGGGCCACAAGCCCGCCGTTCGTTTGTTTCTCACCACGACCGATCCCCTCCTACCTTGCTTCTTCTGGCATCATCTCGTACATTATTGACAACATCAGCCAGTTCACCTCTGAGAGACCTCGTTCTTTCTGCCGTTTATTTTCCAACAACATTTACCGAGAATTGATACATGGATATTCAAGGCAAGACAGTGCTTGTACTTGGCGGATGGGGCCTGGTTGGCTCAGCCATCTGCCGGAAGATCATGGAAGAACGCCCAAAGCGAATCATCGTTACCTCGTTGAACGTCGAAGAAGCGCATGACGCAGTGACTGCGCTGTCCAAGGAGTTTCCCGAGGCAGGGAAGAATTTCTTTGTCCCGTGGTGGGGAAACATCTTCGTCCGTGAAGAACTAAAGGACATACCCCGGGATGAGATCCTCGGCAACGAACGCTATCGACAGAAATTCATCGAGGACATTGTCGACGATCTGAATGACGGAGTTCTCAAGCGTTCCAGCCTCTACCGTTTAATGCAAAAATACAAACCCCATGTTGTCGTGGATTGTGTGAACTCTGCAACAGCGATCGCGTACCAGGACCTATTCCAGATGTCCCGCACGGTCATCAAGGAATTGCAGACAGCGCGCCGCTCCCGGAACACAAGCCATCATGGACTGATCGACGCCACTGAGCGGCTGCTCTGCACGCTCTATGTTCCCCAGCTCATCCGCCACGTGCAACTGATATACCGATCAATGAACGAGGCGGGGACTAAAATCTACATGAAAATAGGTACAAGTGGTACGGGCGGAATGGGCCTGAACATCCCCTACACGCACAGTGAGGAGCGGCCATCGCGTGTTCTCCTTTCCAAGTCGGCGGTGGCGGGCGCCCACACCCTGCTGTTGTTTCTGATGGGAAGAACGCCGGATGCCCCAATCACCAAGGAGATCAAGCCAACAGCCGCAATTGCATGGAAGCGAATCGACTACGGGGAAGTGAAGAAGGGGGGTAAGGCAATTGAATTGGTGGATTGTCCGCCGGACCGAGCTGTGAAACTGAACGGCAAGCTCTCACTTATCATGAAGGGTGTGGCAACGCCCCGGGGTGGAACACTGAAGTCGGTCTTCATTGATACGGGCGAGAACGGGTTTTTCTCACGTGGCGAATTTGAGGCCATCTCCACCCCCGGCCAGATGGAATTCGTGACCCCCGAAGAGATTGCTGAAAGCGCGGTATTCGAAATCCGGGCGGGCAACACCGGGCACGACATTATCAACGCCCTGGACAATGCGACCCTGGCCCCGACATACCGGGCCGGGTTCATGTTCAACAATGCCCTGACCACAATGAAGAACCTCGAAGCGGAACATGATGTGGACAGTGTCGCCTTCGAAATGCTCGGTCCTCCGCGGCTTTCCAAGCTCCTCTATGAATCCTATCTTCTAAAACGTTGTTACACTGATTTCAGGACAGTCGCTGGAGCCGATCCGAAGAAGATGAGCAAGGAGCTCGTTGCTTTGGTGAGCGCGGACGCCCAGCTTCGTTCACAGATCATTTCCATCGGCATCCCGATACTCCTCGCGGATGGGAAGTCGGTCCTTCGTGGCGAGATGATCAAGATCCCTCCTTTCCGTGGAGAACGGGAGCTCCCCATTTCCCCAAAGGCAATCGACCAGTGGGCGCACGATGGCTGGGTGGACCTGCGCGAGAAGAACATGAAACTGTGGCGGGACCGCTTCCGCGAGATCATCGCGTTGGTGGAGGGTCTGCCGCCGGGAGAAACCAGCTCGCGCAGCATGCACAATCGTGAGTATTGGAATGACTTCACCGTTATTGACCCCGGGAAGATCTGTGGCTGGATCTTCACGTATGAAGAAAAGGGAAAGAGGATGAAGGCCTGAGTGCAACCGGTTCTTGTATACAGCTACCGTTATGTTGAACTGTTATTGAGAAAGCGCATATGAAACGCATTGGCATACTAACAGGGGGCGGCGACGTCCCCGGCCTCAACCCCTGCATCAAGACGGTGGTTTTCAGGGCAATCGATGAAGGCCATGAGGTCCTCGGTATCCGACGGGGTTGGGGGGGACTTCTCAACTACAACCCCGCGCAGCCCGAAGCATCGAGCAAGTGGGTTATCCCCCTTACGAAGGCCAACACGCGCACCATTGACCGGTCTGGCGGAACATTCCTTCATACATCGCGTACGAATCCAGGTAAGGTGAAACCCGCCGACGTGCCAGAGTTCCTGCGAGATCCCAAACATACCAAGCTTGACCCCGATACAAGACTGGACTTCACCCCCCATATTCTCCGCGCGGTGAGCGCACTGGGGGTGGATTCACTGATCACCATCGGCGGGGACGATACGTTAAGCTATTCTGTCCGGCTTCATCAGGAAGGGTTCCCCGTGGTTGCCATCCCCAAGACGATGGATAACGACGTATACGGGACAGACTATTGCATCGGTTTTTCCACAGCGGTGACGCGCAGCGTGGATTTCATCACCAACCTTCGCACACCAGCCGGCTCGCACGAGCGGATTGCCATCGTGGAGCTTTTCGGACGGAATTCCGGCGAGACCTCCTTGATCTCGGCATATCTTGCGGGTGTGGACCGGGCCATCATCTCAGAAGTCCACTTCGACCCCGAGCGGCTCGCGAAGCTGCTCATCGAGGACAAGCGAAACAACCCGAGCAACTACGCCATCATGACGATCTCAGAAGGTGCGCAGATGATCGGGGGTAAGATTGTCGAGTATGGCCAGGCCGATGCCTATGGCCACAAGAAACTGGGTGGCATCGGCGCCATCACCGGTGATGCCATCCAAAAATTGACGGGTTCCCACACTATCTACCAGCAAATAGCGTACTTGATGCGAAGTGGTGAACCGGACGCGTTGGACCGGATGGTTGCTATCAGTTATGCCAGCTTGGCGACGGACCTCGTCATGAAGAAAGAATTCGGCAAGATGGTCGCCTTGCGAGAAGGCAAGTACACAGTAATCCCCATCGATACCATCTCGCAGGGGAAAAAGACCGTGGATATTGAGGAACTCTATGACAGCGAGAACTACCGGCCCAAGGTCACGCATCTCCTCCACAAGCCAATGTTCCTGTATTGAGAAAATCTACACGCTGTTCATCAACGCTACCATCCCCGGCCTGTTCCCAAGAGCCGGGGATTGCTATATCGTACTTGATAGTCACCTTCCGTTCCGCTATCTTCCCACAGTTTCGAATGTTCAATTGCGAGTGTAAGACGCCTTTCCTCCGGTGCGTTTATACGGAACATGTTGTTACTTCATAGAAGAAGGGACGCGACATGACATACGTATACGTTTCTCTTGCGTACATGATTGTCAATCTGTTGCTTGCCTTCATCATCCTCGTCAAGTCCCGCCGCAATGTTCTCAGTCAGTTCTATGTGTTTTGCGTGAGCGCCCTCGTCTGCCTCGGCATCACCGGTTATATGCTCGGGCACCGGATCTCTGGCTTGTCCCCGACCATTCTGGAACAGATCAGTGCCTTCCTGTACTCGCTCTTCCCCTTCTTCTTCCTCCATTTCATGCTGATCTTTGTCCGGCGGTATGAAATCCTAAAATCCAAAAGCATCATCGTTGCAACGTACTTTGCCGGGATCTTCAGTTACACAATGGTATTGCTGAAACTGATACCGCTCCCCTTCTCGGCAGCCGCTGGCATCACCATGACGGGATATATCTACTACCTCACGTGGATGTCAATCCTGTTCAGCATAGGAGTTGCACTTCTCTATTCACTCATCGGAGGATTCTCTGAAAAGGGGATCCAGTCGAATCTTCTCTTCGTGGCCTTCGCAGTGCTCATGCTTCTTCTCCCGACACCATTCACCCTCTCGATCTTCTCCATTGTGTCGGATAACAGCTTTGAGCTTTACTTTATCTCCTCCACTGGTGCTCTTGCGGTGGTGGTCTACATCGTCTTCCGCCACCGGATCACGATGAACACCCCGTATCAGGCGATGAAGTCTGCCCTCGCTGCGATGAATGACATCCTTTTCAAGACAAATGACAACCTGGAAATCCAGATGGTCCAGGGGGCGTTTCTCCCGCTTCTCGGCTACACCGAAAGTGAGTTGCTTGGGAAATCGCTCACGAACCTGATCCAACAGAAACGGCTGCTCGAAGACTACCGCACCACCGTGCTGCGCGAAAACAAGGCAAAGGAGGGCTTCTTCGATGCAGAGGTGAAGTGCAAGAACGGAAGTCTTATTTCCATGGATTTTTCGTTCACGCCGGTTTTTGCCAACGAAGAGATTATCGGCTTTGTGGGAGTAGGCAGAAACATCACCGAGCGGCGGCGCGCCGAGTTGGCTCTCCAGGAGAGTGAAGCGCGCTACCGTACGCTCTTCGAAAGCAACCCAAGCCCGATGTGGGTGTATGACGTAGAGACCCTGGCGTTTCTCGTCGTCAATGACGCCGCGATAGACCACTACGGATATACGAGGAATGAGTTCCTAGCCATGACCGTCCGCGATATCTATCCAGCGGGAGATACGCTCGCATTCCCCGATGCATTATCCAAGGACAGCGCCCGCCTGATACGGTCCGGCAGCATGCGACATCGAAAAAAGGATGGGAGCATCATCGAAGTGGAAATCTCGTCTCATGAACTCCCGATCGGAGGACGACCCGCGCGGCTTGCGTTGGTCAGCGATATCACAGAACGAAAGCGCGCTGAACGCGCACTCATGGAATCCGAGGAACGCTACCGGCGATTCTTTGAGGAAGACTTGACGGGAGACAGCACCTCGACACCGGAAGGAACCCTCCTTACCTGCAATGCCGCCTTTGCGCGTATCTTCGGGTTTGCCTCTGTCGATGATGCGATGCGTGCCAACACAGCTCAGTTATTCCCATCGCCCATTGCACGTGAGACGTTTCTGAGAACCCTGCGAGAGAAACGGAAGCTCGAGTATTATGAGACCGAGCTGCGCCGCATCGACAGTGTTCCGGTGTACGTGGTGGAGAACGTCATCGGAACGTTCGATGCAAGTGGTGAGCTTTTGGAGATCAAGAGCTATATCTTCGATAACACTGAACGAAGGAAGCTGGAAGATCAGCTCCGTCAGGCACAGAAGATGGAAAACCTCGGCACCCTGGCTGGCGGCATTGCACATGATTTCAACAATATCCTCAGCATCATGTCCGTGCACGCATCGTTCCTTAGGGGCATGAACGTCGAGGAAGAGAAGTTCTCCCGAAGTGTGGACGCCATTATGAAGACAGTGCAGCGGGGCGCGGGACTGGTGGGTCAACTCCTCACTTTCGCACGGAAGACTGATGTGCTCTTCGAATCGGTGAATGTCAACTATGCCGTGGACGAATTGACGAAAATGTTGACCGCCACATTCCCCAAGACGATCTCGTGCGTGCTTCGACTCGGTGACAATCTTCCCACCGTTGCCGCAGACCCCAACCAGCTGAACCAGGCGCTCCTCAACCTCTGTGTTAACGCACGAGATGCCATGCCCCATGGGGGAACGTTGACTATCGCGACAACCGCTGTCGAAGGAGAGCGCCTCCGACGATCATTCGCCGACGCCCGCGATGCTCAGTATGTCTGCATCAGCGTTGCCGACACGGGAACCGGCATGGATGATGCAACGCGTGCGCGGATCTTTGAACCTTTCTTCACTACCAAAGGCGTTGGGAAAGGAACCGGGCTGGGTCTTGCTGTGGTCTATGGCGTCATAAAAAGTCATCATGGCTTCGTTGATGTGGACAGTGCGCCGGCACGAGGAACTACATTCCGCCTTTATTTCTCGGCGCCACACAATGGAATCGAGTCGTTTGAGATTCCGCCGATGATTGAAGATGAAGATGTTCACGGCACAGAAACGATCCTCCTCGTCGAAGACGAAGAGATCCTCATTGTTGCCGTGGAGGGTCTTTTGAAGGAACATGGATACACTGTGCTGATTGCCAGAGATGGGGCAGAGGCGATCGAGATGTTCGCAAGGCATGCGCATTCCATCCACATCGTCCTTTCAGATATGGGCCTCCCCAAGCAAAGCGGATGGGATGCATTTCTGAGAATGAGGGAGCTGAATCCGCGCGCGCAGGCCATCTTTGCCAGCGGGAACTTCGATCCAACCCGTAAGTCCGAAATGATGAAACTCGGTGCACGGGACTTCATCCAAAAGCCCTACGTCCCTGCAGATATCCTCAAGAAGGTAAGGAGAGCCCTCAATACCTCCGCATCGTAATCCGACCTCAACGGT
>DASRUE010000144.1:0-2708 GCA_035687895.1 Bacteroidota bacterium
GGCTGCTGCAGTCCGACCCGGACGTTGTAGTTGTTGAGTATCGTCGGAGAAATAACGATTGGCTGAGGAGAGAAGGGTACCGACACCTGGAAAGGATCCACATCGCTCAGTCGCCGGTAGATTCCTTCGAGCTTCAATGAAGGGAGGAGCAACGTACCGACTTCATCCGCCCTCGCCGAGGCAGCGTCCGCTTTGGCAGCAGAGACCTGAAGCAGCCTGCTTTGTGTTCGCCCGATGGCCAACGCGTCTTCCAGCGTGAGAAGTTTCCCGGTCTGCCCGAGCGCGGTCGAGAAGCACATCAACCCTGCAACGACAAGCCATTTCATACATCAACCTCTTTCTTTTCTGTATGAGTGAGAAGAGAGATAAAAACGTTCTCAAGCGACGGAGCGATAACCCTCCAGCTTGTGATGTTAATACCGTTCGATTTCAGAAGACGCTCCACGGGAGGAAAGTTCGTTGCCGCGTTCATCACGATAACGTTCAGCCGGTCCCCAAACGCCTGCACTTCGCTTACCGCAGCGTGCCCTTTCAATAACCTGAACCCATCCCGGACCCGATCGCATACGATTTCCACCACCTCGCCATGCATGGTCTTCTTCAGGTTGGCGGGAGTGTCGACATTCATGATCTCTCCCTTGTTCATCAACGCGACACGTGAGCACCGCTCCGCTTCATCCAGATAGGGTGTACTCATGACAATCGTGATGCCCTCTTTCAGAAGACTCTGCAGGATCTTCCAGAAATCCCGACGGGACACAGGATCGACCCCTGTTGTCGGTTCATCCAGGAAGATGATCTTTGGCGTGTGAATAAGGGTGCAGGCAAGCGCGAGTTTTTGCTTCATCCCACCGGAAAGCTTCTCGGCCAGCCTGTCCCTGAACGGCGTCAGACGGGTAAACTCCAGCAGTTCTTCCCGTTGCTTCTTGAAATCATACACCTTGTTGATCTCTGCAAAGAACTCGATGTTCTCATCAATACTCAGGTCGCCATAGAGCGAGAAACGCTGTGAGAGATATCCGATCTCCTTTTTAACGAGGTCTGCCTCCCTCACGATGTCGTGTCCAAGAACGGTGGCCCTCCCCGACGTTGGTGCGAGAATCCCGCAGAGCATGCGGATGGTCGTGGTTTTCCCGGAACCGTCCGGCCCAACCAGTCCGAACATCTCCCCTTTGCCGACACTCAATTGCAGTTTGTCCACCGCAGTCAAATCCCCGAACGACCGGGAGAGTTCGTGTGTTTCGATCGCCAGTTCCATTGGATCAGTTGCCCTGGGCGGTACGAATGGTTGCATCGGCGGGGAGCCCCGGCTTGAGCACGCCGTCTTTGTTATCAACCTCGATCTTCACGCCAAAGACCAGCTTCGTACGCTCTTCTTTGGTTTGCACGTTCTTAGGGGTGAACTCAGCCGTGGGAGAAATGTAGACAATTCTCCCCGTGTGCGATCGCTCTTCATCGCTGTCGATCTTGACGGATGCTTCCTGCCCGAGCCTGATTCTGCCGAGGTCCGCTTCGTTGACATAGATCGTCAGTTTCACTTTCTCGAGGTACGTGATGCGGAGGATGTTTGCTCCCATGGTTACCAGCTCGCCCGGTTCAACGGCGCGGAGAGTAACCGTCCCGCTCGATGGTGCGAGGATGTAGCAGTCACTCACTTTCTTGCGAAGCTGGTCCGCCTGTGCCGCTGCCTGATCACGCCGGGCCCTTGCAGCCACGATCTCGTCGCTGCGGAGTCCGGTCTTGAGCTTCTCGTATGTCTGTTGTGCGGAGATGTAGCGGGCTTCAGCATCATCGAATTGCTTCTGGGTGACCGTTTTACTGGCGAGCAGTTCTTTCATTCTGCTGTAATCACCCTGAGCACTCTTGAAAGCCGCCTCTGCCTGGAGGATATCTTCCTTGCGCGAGCCTTGCACCGCGAGTCGATATTGCGCATCGGCTGCAGCGAAGTTTCCCAGCGCCTGCCGGAGTTGGATTTGGTAGTCGGCATCGTCGATGATCAGGAGCGTGTCCCCTTTGGAAACCTTCGCCCCTTCATCAACACGGACTTCCTTCACGCGTCCGGCGACTTCGGTTCCGATGTTCACGTCGGTCCCTTCGATTGTGCCGGAGGCTTCGATGGTATCGGCGGAGTTGCCCGAGCAGCCAAGGAGAATCAGGCTGCTCACGATTGCTGCACTGAGTGGATTGGTCAAGCGCATAAGTTCCTCAAGTGGATATGTGTAAAAGAAAGTCTAACCGCAGAGAGCGCAGAGAACGCAGAGAATTTCGAGAACAACAAATTACATTCCTTTCTTTGTGTCCTCTGCGTCCTCTGTGGTTATATTCTATTTGTGGTGGAGTACTTCAAATTGTTCCCGCCCTTTTGACGTCAGTCCGCCCCTGAAAAAGATGTTCAGGATTTCTTGCAGCGCATCGCTCACCGAGAAGGACTCGTGGATAAGGACGTCCGGCTGCATGATGCGATCGATGGTGCCGAGAACAGACATGAGGAACACGCGAGCATTCATGTCGGGCCGCATGGTTCCTTCGTCTATCCCCTGCTTGATCAGACGGGCGAACACGTCGGATATTCTCTGCCGCCTGAACTCCTCGATCTGCTTCCACAATTGCGGGATGCGTTTCTTGACGTCCTGTCCGAACGCCGGCATCAGATGGCTGGCATTCGTGCCCATCATCGTGATGACTTCAGAGAGCTTCTCAACGGCGGT
>DASRUE010000145.1:0-16019 GCA_035687895.1 Bacteroidota bacterium
TGTCGCAACGACGAGCCGGTCGGGCGAATCAGTGAGCGCAACATCTGGTGGGTCCCAGACTCGCTTTGTGATAGCCCATGAGAAATCTTCATCCATCGACTCATCGGGCGCCAGACGAACACGAATGAGGTCTGGAGCAAGGACGGTTATCTTTACGATGCTGGAACCAGCACGAAGAGTTACCTCAGAAGGTAAGGAAGACGAAAAAGAATCAACGTTGCCGACGGATTGCCACCCTCCGTGGGTTTGAACGAAAATGAACAAGGAGAGGACGAGAAGGCGAACTTTCATGGAATCTCCGGGGAGTTATCAACGGGAAACAGGTCCACCATCGCCGGATAGCCGGGGCGAACGGAAGTCGGGGTTTGCTTTCGACGACTTAGATGGTCCGCTCGTTCTCCGTATCGAAGAAGTGGACCTTGGATGTGTCAAACAGAAGTTCGAACGGCCTACCCACTTCCGGCGGTGTGTCGGTCGAGAGGCGAGCGACGTATTGAGCATCGGTGCCGGTGGAGAAGTAGACAAAGATCTCGTTGCCGACGGGTTCGACGACCTCAATGTTTGCTTTGAATCGCGTTAGAGTGTCGATGCCGGCGGGCTTCTGCGCATGGATGTGCTCCGGACGGATCCCGAGCGTAATGGGTTTCTCGCCGTAGGGCTTGAGTTTTTGCTCGAAAGCTGGTGAAATCGGAAGAGCGAAGTTGGAGGTATTTTGCTTGAACGCGAGCTTTCCGTTGGCGCTGAGAATGCCGGTCATGAAATTCATCGTGGGGCTTCCGATGAAGCTCGCCACAAACTTGTTGGCGGGATGATGATAAATATTCAGCGGCGAATCCACCTGTTGGACAACGCCATCTTTCATAACGACGATGCGATCGCCCATAGACATTGCTTCGATCTGGTCGTGGGTCACATAGATCATAGTGGTCTGCAGTTGATGGTGCAGCCGGGAAATTTCGGTTCGCATCTGGACACGGAGGTTGGCGTCGAGGTTGCTCAGAGGTTCGTCGAACAAGAAGACCTTTGGCTGGCGGACGATGGCGCGGCCGAGCGCAACCCGTTGGCGTTGGCCGCCGGAGAGCGCTTTAGGTTTCCGGTCGAGGTACTTATCAATGCCAAGGATCTTTGCTGCGTGCTGCACGCGCGAGTCGATCTCCTTCTTATCGTACTTACGGAGCTTCAACCCAAAAGCGAGGTTCTCATACACGCTCATGTGCGGGTAGAGTGCATAATTTTGAAAGACCATCGCAATGTCCCGATCCTTTGGAGGGACGTCGTTCACGACTTTTCCATCAATGCTGATCGTTCCCTTTGAGATTTCTTCAAGCCCTGCGATCATACGGAGTGCTGTGGATTTGCCGCAACCAGAGGGACCGACGAGGACAATAAATTCCTTATCGTTGATGGTGACATTTACGTCACGAACTGCTGTGACTTTGCCTTCATAAGTCTTGTGAACATGTTCGAGCTTGACTTCTGCCATGGAATGCAACCTTGTCAGTTAGGAAGGGTGGATTCTGATGAGGAGAGCGTTCAAATCAGACGAAATATATGAACGGTGAGAGTAAGACACAACAGTTGTATCACGATGGTGAGAAGTAATTCCACACCTGTGAGTGTAGTGGCTGGTATCAAACGTTAATTACTTCATTTGGGATCGAGTAGTGGATTTGATTTGCTTGTGGAACTTCCATTTTTGGTTCCGAGCTTCATACTGCAGAAGGGATCAGGGGTTCGATCAGCGGTGGCGTGTGTGACTTTCTGACAAAAATGACTTGACAATGAAATAGAAACCAGTATATTTGTGGAAGCGCTTCCAAAGTCCATTCTTGTGCCTCAGGAATCGAATCCCCCCCTATGGGTGTTACAATATACGATTTGGCAAGAGAGGCAGGTGTTGGGATTGGTACTGTTTCCCGATGCCTGAACAACCATCCGAGTGTTTCCCCTCATACCAGGGCGAAGGTGCTCGCCGTCTCCAAGCGGTTGAACTACCAGCCACATGCCTATGCCCAGCGCCTGGCGTCAAAGAAGACCAACACTATCTCCACCATCATTCCGTTCTTCACAAATTACTTTTTTATCGAGGTTCTTCAAGGCGTACAAGACAAAGCAGGTGAACTTGGCTTCGATCTGATTTTGTATGGCGTGAACAATCCCGCGCAGGCAGAATACTACCTCCGACGTTCTCTTCACCGAGGGCATGTAGACGGTGTAATGTTCTTTTCAATGAAGTTTCCGGAGTCCTACGTCGCCAAGTTTCAACAGATCAATTTGCCGATTGTTTTGGTCGATACCTTTCACACCGAGTTTGATTCCATCCGCGTCAAAAATCGCGAGGGCGCAACGCAAGCCACCCAGCACCTAATAAATCTTGGTCACCGGAATATTGCGATGATCAATGCGAGCATGAACACGCAACCTGCAAAGGAACGTCTTGAAGGGTTCAAGTTTGCTCTTGAGGAGGCGGGCATTCCGTTTTCAATGGACAACGTGATCGTTGCCGATGCAGGTAAGCAAGACGGGTTCAACCGCGAGGCGGGTTATGCTTCGATGAAGGAACTGGTAAGAAGGAACACGGGCACCGCAGGGATCTCGGCCCTCTTTATTGCGAGCGATGTGCAGGCAATCGGTGCTCTCGATGCTGCCCGGGATCTGGGCGTTCGTGTACCGGAGGACATGGCAATTGTGAGTTTTGACGACATCGAACTAGCGCAACACGCCCGGCTTACCACCATGCGCCAGCCAATGTATGAAATGGGAATTCTCGCGCTCGAGAAACTGCACGCCCGGATGAAAAACCCGAGTGCACCGCCAACGCTCACTACGTTCCTTCCGGAACTCATGATCCGTCACACATGTGGGGCAAAGGGGTCGGCCAACACTTTGCCGGCACCCACTGGAAGGATCGAACTTGAAGAGCTGGGGGTCCGGACTTCTGGATGAAACATTTCTTACTACAACTGCTGTCGGACACCACGCCGGTACGCCAAATGTTCGGGAGTCAACGCGTATGAGATCAAAATTACTGTTTTTTGCCTTCCTCACTCTCGCCACTCTTCAAATCTCTCGCGCTGGCAATACAGGAAAGATAGCCGGTACGGTGAAAGATTCACAAACTGGCGAAGCCTTAGTCGGTGCGAGCGTGGTGATTGAGGGGACGCCGCAAGGTGCCGCGACGAACATCGACGGCTACTACGTTATTCTGAACATTCCTCCGGGGAAGTATAGCCTGGCATCTTCCGCTGTGGGCTATGCAAAAAGAAGCATCACTAATGTCAGTATTTCAATCGATCTCACGACGACTATTGATTTCTCCCTCCCTCCAACCGTTCTTGATGTCGGTGAAGAGATCACCATTACCGCAGAGCGTCCGCTGGTGCAAAGGGATCTGACTGCAAAGACAGCTGTCGTCGGGGGAGATGAGATTTCCGCGCTGCCCGTAACCGAAGTGGCGCAAGTCCTTAACCTGCAAGCGGGATTTGTGTCGGGCAGCCTTCGTGGTGGACGCAAAGGGGAAGTCGCATACTGGATCGATGGAGTCCCCGTCACTGATGCATTCAACGGAACACAAGTGGTCGAAGTGAACAAGAACCTTGTTTCGGAGTTGCAGGTGATTTCAGGTGCCTACAATGCAGAATATGGACAAGCACTTTCGGGCATCGTCAATATAGCGACGAAGGAAGGAGGGAGCAGGTTCACCGGATCGGTTGGAGTGTATGGCGGGGATTACGTCAGTGCGAATAGCGACATCTTCCCTGGGATCAGCAAGAGCAGTCCCGTTGCAATAAGAAACATCGAGGGGAATATCAGCGGTCCAGTGATTGGCGATGACCTGTCGTTCTTCGCTAACGGACGGTACATCTACTTCGACGGCCACCTCTCCGGATATCGGCGATTCAACCCACAGAACATCGCCACTCAGGACACTACCGGGACAAGGTTTCTCCTGTTTCGAGACTCCACCGGTCGAGGGGATGCTGAGAGAGTTTCGATGAACAAAAGCGAACGGAAGTACGCGCAGGGGAAACTGACTTGGCGAGTCTCGTCGGTCATTAAAGCAAATTTGAACTTCATCTACGATGATAATGTTGCAAAGGCATACGATGACGCCTTCTTTTATAATCCTGATGGCAAAGGGAGTGATTACAACAAGAGCTATACATCAATCCTCCAAATTACACACTCCGTCAGCGGCACAACTTTTTACACGATTGGTGCGTCACTCTTTGAGAAGAGGTTCAAGTACTACCTTTACGAAAATCCACATGACCCTCGCTACACCCACCCCGATCTTCTGAATACCGTGGATTCCTACAGTTTCAAAACGGGCGGGACAGACCTTGGTCGTACTGATCGTCGGACACAGACACTCCTCGGCAAGGTCGATATTTCCAGTCAGCTCAATCAATCGAATCTGATAAAGGCCGGAGTTGAAGTTCGGAGGCATAAGGTCAAGTATGAATCATATACCCTCCAACCAATCTTAGCGCAGAAAGCATTTGATCCCCAAAGGAGCAATCCCTTCATCAAAACAGAAATCCCGCTTGCTTCTTCCAATCTCTACAATGCTTATACGCGCAAGCCGACGGAGCTCTCGGCATATATCCAGGACAAGCTCGAATTCACCGACTTCATCCTAAACGTGGGCATCAGGTTTGACTATTTCGAACCGGACGGGCGCGTGCTAAACGATGAGAGCGATCCCAATATTTTCAGTCCGATCAAGACGGAGAATGTGAACAAAACACTCGCGGAGCGCCAGGCTTATTGGTACAAAAAGGCTACCGCGAAGTATCAATTCAGTCCCCGGATCGGTGCATCATTTCCCATCACCGACCGCGGTGTGGTGCATTTCTCGTACGGTCATTTCTTTCAAGTTCCTCGCTTCGAGCGGCTTTATGAAAACCCTGATTTCAAACTCGGCTTTGGTACGGGGAATCAAGGAATTATCGGCAACGCCGATCTTAAGCCGGAGCAGACCATCAACGGAGAAATCGGGGTCCAGCAACAAATTACAGATGATATCTCCATTGATCTTACAGCGTACATTCGTGATATCCGGAGCCTGACAAGCACGAGCGGTGATGAGATCGTGGTGTTTGGCGGTTCAGCCAAGTACAGCAAGTATGTCAACCGCGATTTCGGTTACGTTCGCGGCATTGTACTGACTGTCGACAAACGATTTGCAGCCGGGCTGTCGGCAACACTGGACTACACGTACCAAATAGCGCGAGGAACGGCGTCGGAACCCGGCGATTCGCGAAACGCAAGCCTGGGGGGCAGTCTCCCCGAAGTGCAGTTGACTCCGCTCGCCTGGGACCAGCGACATACCTTGAACATCACTTTAGGCTATAATTCCAACAATTGGGGGGCGAGCTGCATCGGTCAATATGGAAGTGGAGTGCCGTACACGCCGCGGCTATCAACAGACATCACGACTCTCCTGACAAATAGCCAGGCCAAGCCGCAGTTCTTCAACCTCGATGTGCGTGCATTCTATGAGGTCCCATTTGATCCATTGAAGCTGGTTGCATTCCTGAGAGTCTTTAATGTTTTTGACATCAAGAACGAGGTTGACGTTTTTAATGATACAGGACGCGCAGGGTTTACCACGGACCTGGAACTTGCCCGATCGCAAAACACAGCACAAGTGGTCAACACGCTGGAAGAATTCTACCGCAGGCCGAAGTTCTATTCCGAGCCAAGACGCGTCGAACTAGGATTGAATTTGGAGTTCTAATATGAAGACGGCGACCTTTCTTTTCCTTCCTCTCGCGATAGTGGTTCTTCATGGTACTGTTTTTTCTCAATACGGTGACCGTCAGTACCGACGCACGGCGATCCTCAACGGCAATCAAGTGCGCACTGTCTTCGGCAACTGGGGTGTGATCGGTCAGCCTGGCGAGCAAGGAAAGCGGGGAGCGTGGAAGGATGATAATAACGGTTACCTCGGCGATGTGAGCCCAGTGGTAGGCGCCGAAGTCAGATGGCAGGACACCACATTTCATTCTGTCGTCACACCTCCCACTGGACGACCCACAGCCATACGCGATGAAGACCCGGCTACGGGGATACCCTGGACGTGGGAGCCGGTGGGGGGATACTTCGCAGCTTCACCGAATCAGAGCATTGCGATCAGCAACAATCCCTCCTCTTGGCCGGGGGCACCAGGCTGGCCGGACAAGCAGAGCGACCTTAATGATCCGGGGTGGATAGGGTCATGGAACGGCTATTTTGGCAAGAGAATCAGCGCCGATCTCGAGACATACTTCGTCATGGATGACAATAGCGACGAACGGTTCAATATTGCAAGGAACAATCCCCGTGGCATTGCGCTCCAGCCGGATGCGCTCAACCCGCAGCGGAAAGGGCTTGCCCTGGAAATGCGAGTACGAGGATTGCAGTGGGCGCAGTTTGTCGCGAAAGACAATATTTTCTGGCTGTATGAGATCAAGAATACGGGCACGACAAACTATGACCGGGCCGTGTTTGGCATGTTGGTCGGTACGTATGTGGGCGTGACCTCCACGGAGTCCGCAAATGAGTTCGATGATGACTGGTCGTTCTACGACGTTCGAGAGAACATCACTTACACCGGCGACTTTGACAGAAACACCACACGAAACCCCCGTTGGAATCAGCGTTTTCAGGTGGGAATGGTTGGCTACGCATTTCTGGAAAGCCCGGGTAACCCGTTCGATGGACTGGACAACGATGGTGATGCGGATTCATCGCTTGTGGGTCGCACGGCGCCTCAGTTCAATTCGTTTCGCTTTGATTCAACATTGGTCGCCGTCGGAACGCGACTCGTTATTATCGAGAATGATTTTTCACGCCGACTCGTTACTGTGCCGACCGATTCGATCCGCGTGAAAACGCGGGGGATGAGGGACTCCATCTGGGTGTATCCCGGCCGCACCAAGCTTGCGGAAGGAAATATCCTCACCGATCAAACAGGAAACACGTTTATCAATCCCAACGCCTACGATGGCATCGACAACGATTTTGACGGATTGATCGATGAAAACTTCTACCTCCACTACCGCCAGATCAAACGGACCCGCACCGTTCCGCCAATTACCCTCATAGACATTCTCCGACCGGTTCGGTATGTCGATTTCGTAACCGGGAATGGAACGAGTAACCTCAGCATGATCGATGAGCGGCGGAATGACCGTTTCGACAACGATAACGATTGGAGCAGGGACAAGCGAACTGGCCAACTCCTGTTTGACGGGGATGGGAATCTTGTAGACGATGTCGGACGGGATGGAATTCAAGGGACGAACGACTTTGGTGAACGAGATGGTCAAGCCACTTCGGGCTATGACGCAGTAGGGAACGACACTAATCTTCCCGGAGAAGCGAACGTTGACAAGACGGATGTGGACGAGTCCGACCAGGTAGGCCTATCAAGCTTCTTCTATTTTACTCCTGCGAACGGGGTTAGGTTGGGAGACGATGAGTGGATGTGGCGGGCTCTTGCACCGGGCGCGTTCGATGTGCCAAACAACATCCGGAACAACAGACCTGAAAGCGGAGTCGATGGCGACTTCATTTATGGCTCAGGTTACTTTCCACTCCTCGCGGGAGCAACGGAACGGTTTTCCCTCGCCCTTGTGTTTGGCGGAGGAAAGGGGGGCGGCGTGAATGAGGATATCGCCGATTTACTGAAGAACAAGCGCACCGTGCAGAAGATCTACGATGCAAACTATCAGTTTCCGACACCGCCGGACAAGCCGAGATTGTCAGCGGTGCCCGGCGACAAGAAGGTCACGCTTTATTGGGATCGGAGGGCCGAAGCTTCCGTCGATCCGGTGCTGAAGACAAAGGACTTCGAGGGGTACAAGATCTATCGCTCCACAGATCCGAATTTCAGCGACCTTTTCACCATCACCGACGGAAGCGGAACGCCCCAAGGGTACCGGCCGCTGGCGCAGTTCGACCTCCGCGACAGCATCAAGGGGTACTTCCAGCCGACGGGTGAGCTGTTCGAAGCAGCGGCAGGATACAACATCTTCCTCGGCGAAGAAACGGGTTTGCAGCATAGTTATGTTGACAGTGGCGATATCGATAACGGTCGCTTGTACTATTACGCGGTCGTTGCCTACGACCGTGGTGACGATGCGAACAAGATCTTTCCATCGGAAAACACGAAGCAGGTATCCATTCTCGCCACGGGCGAAACCCAGTACGATATCAACGTGGCAGTCGTTCGCCCGAATGCAAAACCGGCGGGCTATGTTACTCCTGCAGATGGGGTTACTCTTCCGCACACATCAGTAGTTGGCACGGGGAATATCGTGTACAGTGTACTCGATGAAACCAGAGTCAACGCCCACACCTATCAGGTGAGTTTTCTCGACACTCAAGTTGATGGCATCGATAACAACGGCAATGGTCTGATCGATGCTGCCGATTCAACGGAATGGGATAGAATCACCACATCATACATTGTACATGATTTGACCGAGTACGTCGAACGATTTACCAGCAGGGATACAGGACTTGTCTATCTTGCACGAAAAAACATCATCCTGCCGACTGTCACCGTGCGTGATCCGCAAGGAGCGATTGTTCAACCGACGAAGTATGTTGTTGATGCAACACTTGGAACCGTCCGAGGTGCCGCGCCGGGTGATCTTCCCGTCGTGAGTGGGCAGTACTCGATTGCTTATCAATACTATCCGGTTTTCAAAAGTCCTTCAATCCAGGGGACCCCCTATCTCGTAGAGAGCAAGGACTCTGAGATCTTTGACGGTGTCCAACTTGCGTTCAACAATTCCTGGGTAATCGGACAGGTGGATTCGCTCTCGGGATGGGCGAATAGCAGGAACTTCCGATATGATTTCGTGCGCGCGGAACTCTTCTCTGGTGCGTTACAAGGCATTCTCCGGCCGAACGACTACGACATGTGGTTTTCGAGTACAATTGTGGACACTTCCGCAATTCACCCGGACGGGCTCCCGGGAATTGACTATCCGATCCCGGTGAACTTCCGCATCCGCAACAGGACGGACAATACCTACCTGAAGTTCTACTACTACGACGGTGATTTGAACGGACAGATTTCAGCATTCGACCAACTGGTTTTCCTCGAACAAGGTCCGAGCGGCAGATTCGTACCCACGTGGACGCTATTCTTCAAAGATAGTGCGGCAAACTATGGACTTGGCGCAGGGGACACGCTTCATCTGAGAACCTCCAAGCCTTTCCGCCAGGGTGACGTTTTCGAGTTCACTACGGTTCTCCCGCGCATCGACAATGCTGTCGCGACGAACGAGCTCGAGCGCATTCGCGTGGTACCCAACCCGTATGTAACCGCGTCCTCGTTCGAACCTGGTTTGCCCCCCGGAATCACGAGCGGAAGAGGCCAGCGAAAAATCGATTTCATTCACCTTCCCATCGGGGCATCGATCAAGATTTTTACAGCGCGCGGCGACCACGTGATCACGCTGTATCACGAGGGAAATATAGAAGACGGCACGGTCTCCTGGAATTTGAAGACGAAGGAGAACCTCGACATTGCATACGGCGTGTATTTCTACGTCGTTGAGTCACCTGTCGGCAATAAGACAGGCAAGATTGCCATCATTAAGTAGGACAGCCCATGAAGACACCACTTCGAGTTCTTACTGCACAGCTCGCGGCTGCACTCTTGGCGATGGCTCTCCTTCAAGCGGCGGCACTCAGCCAGTCCAAGGTCGCCACGACGGCTGCCCAGTTTCTTGGGATTTCTGTCGGCCCAAAGGCGATGGCCATGGGGAGCGCCTACGTTGCCTCCACTTCCGACGTGACATCGCTTTACTGGAACCCGGGAGCATTCTCGCAGGCGCAGAAGACGGAGTTCGCGTTCTCAAACACGGAGTGGCTGGTCGGGACGAAGTTCCGATGGTTCGGGTTGATGTATAACATTGATGGTGAGAACGCGGTCGGGCTCAGTTTCACGCAGCTCGACTACGGAGAAGACGAAGTGACGACGGTACAGTTTCCCAATGGGACAGGAGAGAAGTGGTCGGCCAGCGACCTGTCGATTGCCGTATCCTATGCGCGTACACTCACTGACAGGTTTTCCATCGGCGGATCGGTAAAATATGTAAACCAGACCATCTGGAACGAATCCGCCAGTGCATTTGCGTTTGACCTTGGCCTTCTTTTCATCACGGGGTTCAATGACATGCGTTTGGGGATGTCCATGTCCAATTTCGGTGGCGATCTGAAACTCGATGGCCAGGACTTGTTGAACCGTGTTGACATTGACCCAGGGAATTCGGGATCCAACAAGACACTCGTGGGATCCTTGAAGACGGACGCATGGCCGATGCCGTTGTTGTTCCGGATTGGCGTTGCGATGGATGTCGTCAAGAGCGACGAGGTCAGGGTTACGCTCGCAACCGATGCACTCCGGCCGGGTGACAACGAAGAGTCGCTCAACTTCGGCGGTGAAGTGGGTTGGCGTGAAATGGTGTTTCTCCGGGGCGGATATAAATCACTCTTCCGTGTTGGCAGCAAGGTGTTCGACAGGCAGGAAGAGCAAGAAGGTCTTTCTTTTGGTGCAGGGCTCAAGTACCAGGCGGAAGGCGTTGCGACGGTGGCGGTGGACTATGCATTCACGAAATTTGGGCTCTTCGGCAATCTGAATACAATCTCGCTTTCCATAGGTCTTTGAAATGGTTCAGACAAGATTATCGTCCTTGACAAGGACGGCTCCACAGCGACAGTGGTACGTGCACTCTAGTCCATTCCACACAATCCACATTCATTACAATCAGGAGGCAATATGAAGAAGGGTTTACTTCTTGCCTTGGTTGTGTTGATCGTTACAGGGTTACTGACAGTCCCTGAAGCATTGGCGCAACAAAGGAACGTGACCTTCGTCGTGAACTCGGCAACGGTTCCCGATACGGTCAAAGCAGGCTACATCATGCAGATTCGGGGTGGCACGCCGCCACTGACATGGGATAATGCCACAGGGGGCGGACTGACGAACATCGGCGGTGACTACTGGTCCACCACGATACCCTTCGCTGTCGGAACGAACGTCCATTTCAAGATCTTCGCCGGTACGGACGGTTGGGAGCAGAACACGGTTGATGTCAACGGCAACAATGATGGAAATCGTTCTTACATTGTTGCGGATCGAGACACCGTATTGGAGGTACAGTACTTCAATAACGGTCCATCGAGCCGTCCGCAGTATTTCCGTCCGTGGAGCACGGTTCCCGACACATTTATCAACGTGTACTTCCGCGTGAACATGCTGGGTGCCGATCAAGTACAGCGTTTTAACTACGCCGACTCGGTGGATGGCGATTCCGTTGGTGTCCGCGGCGGTGGTCCAGCAGGCGGGGACTTGAACTGGTCGCCGACATTCTATTTGACGAAGGAGCAACCGGCATCCAACGGCGGGTTCACCTTTGTTGCGCGGTATTTCAAGTCAGCACGCGTTCGCATTCCGAAGAGTGCCGTCACGGAAGGTCAAAGCATCGAATACAAGTATCTCATTGGTTCCGACTGGGGACGAGATGAACTGCAGGGGCAGCCGAATCGCAGCTTCAATATCCCTATCGGCAAGAAAGACACAACCATCTCCTGGAAGAACTTCGACAACATCACGCCCAGTACACGTGTAAACGCCGATACCGTTGTGGTCACATACATCGTGAACATGACGAAGGCGCTGAACAGCGGCGGGTTCTCGACCGGTGATACCGTAGTCGTTCGTTCGGGGTATTTTAGTACCGCAGGTGCGGTTAGTGAAAAGCGCGTGTTGTTGCAGGTTGGGGCATCCTACCAGGCGCGTGACACAATTGTTACTTCTAGAAATAACCTGCTTGACTACCAGTACTATCTCGTGAAAAACGGAGTTGAAACCAGAGAGAACTACTACAACTTCGACTATGTGGGCGAGTTGCCGGCGGAAGCCGAACGCCGTCAGGTTCTCGTTCCCGCGGCAGGCGGACTCACGGTGCGAGATACCGCAACAAGCATCACGAACGCGCGTCGTCAGCCAGACTTCGCGAACCAACGTCGGCTGAATCAGAACGTCTTGGTCCGGTGGGAAGTGGATCTGCGTCCAGCGTATTATCAAGTGCTCTCGGGTGATACGCTTTATGACATTCAAGGAACGTTCACGATTTCCCATCCCGACTCAGTCTATCCTTCCGGCGTCTGGATCAACGGTCCCGCCACGAACGGGTGGGCGACATGGGGCGCTTCGCTCCGAAGCGACACGACAAGGAAGATGTGGGATAATGGAACAAATGGCGACCAGGTCGCGAACGACTCCATTTTTACACGCTTTATCTTGGCATCACCCGACAGTTTTGGTATCGGGACAAAGGGGCAAATTGGCCAGGTCTACAAGTTCGGTATCAAGGGGGGCGACAATGAAGGCGGACGTGGTGGATTCGGCAACAACCACGCCACCAATATCAGCGATGCAACTGGTAACTATGTTGTCTCCGAGCAATGGGGCGCTATCAACCCGGCATACTATGACGCGTGGGACTTTGACCTCCGTGTGCCCCGTGTAACGGGTGTACGGGAATTGCCCGGGCTCCCGACCGCATTCGACCTGACTCAGAACTATCCGAACCCGTTCAACCCTACCACGAATATTGAATATGTGGTGCCGTCGCAGACCTTCGTAACGTTGAAGGTGTATAACTTGCTCGGGCAGGAAGTGGCTACTCTGGTGAACGGGGTGCAGAAGCCCGCCCGCTACGTGGTGGACTTCAACGCGAATCGTCTCGCCAGCGGCATCTACTTCTACACGCTGACGGCTGGCCAGTTCGTGAGCACGAAAAAAATGGTTCTCATGAAGTAGGTTCACGCATGGCGTACCGGGTGAGTCGATTTGGTAAGTTGATTCCCCCGCGTACCTCTATTTTCTTCAGGGCGGGAAGCAATTCCCGCCTTGACGTATTTTGGGAGTCTTGTATTCTCGTAACGCACCATTCTGACACCGCATGACTTTTGGACCCAAGCGCGTACTCATCCTTGTCGTTACCCTCGCAACGATAGCACCCACTCCCATTCGTTCCCAATCGTTGCGGGATGGCGAGTCATACGTCGGGAAAGCGGGTGAACAGTTTATTTCGGAACAAGAATTCCTCCAACGATTTGAGTTGCTCCCTTCGCTGTACCGAGACAGGAAGTCCCAGCTGGAAACGGCAAAACTCGAGCTTCTGTATTCGATTATAGCGGAGAGGCTCCTTGCACAGGAGGCCGAGGCGCGTGGGTTGGTGAGCGACACACTCTTTCAGCGTGAATTCGGTGAGATCAATGCTCTCTTTGCGCGGGACCAGTTGTATCGAGACGAAGTAAGCGCAAAGGTGACGGTTACGCAGGATGAGATCCGCAACGGTATTGCCCAGGCACAACGTCAGATACTCGTGTCGTTCCTGTTCTTTGGGAAGGAGGAAGATGCGAGATTCATTCGCAGCAGGATCAGGACAGTCCAAGAATTTGACAGGTTGCGGCTTGACTCAACGATGCTTGCGTTGCGTGATACTGCAACGGTGATTTGGGGAAATGCTGAGCCTGCAGTGGAAGAAGCAGCGTATGTACTGAAACCGGGGGAGGTTTCACCTGTGATCATGGCGGGCAACGGGTACTACATCTTTGTCCGTACTAAGGTCGTATCAAGCAAGTTCTTTGCAGGAATGCAGCCCGGTGTCCTTCGCGAGTATGTTGCAGAGAAGATTCGGGTCCGCAAAGAGCGCGTACGCGCATCGGAATTTGTGGATGAGATTCTCCGTGACAAGGTGGGGTACGCACGCCCTGAGCCGTTCAAGCTTGTGGCCCGTGCTTTCATTGAGGTCTTCGGCAGGGAGGACCGGGATTCGCTGATCATCTTGACCCTTGAGCGCTCCTTGGGCGTACGCAAGGTGCTGGGTGCGACTGCCAACGACACTCTGGTTGTCGCGGGAAATACGGTGTGGACATGCGAACAAGTGATCGACCGCTTGATGTCGCGACGGTTTGCGCTCCCCCGCGTAGAGGTGAAGAACATGCCGCCGCGACTGAACGGGGAGATCAAGCTGATGGTACAGCAGGAGCTTCTCGGGCAGGAAGCACTGCGGCGTGGTCTGGATGGTTCACCGGAAGTCCGTCGGCAGCTGGAGATGTGGCGGTCCGCATACCTTGCCGAGATGATAAAAGGATATGTCGCGGATCGTGTCATCGTCTCCGATGCGGAAGTCTATGCTTATCTGAAATCACGTAATGGACAGGAGGTGCTGCCGCGAGTCCAACTCCGTGAATTGCAAACGGGCACTTTGGAGGAAATGCGCAATGCGCTTGCAGATCTGGAATCAGGAATTTCCTGGGAGAACGTCGTGACCCGTTGGTCGAACGATGAAAATGCGAAGAGTTCCGGCGGGGTCACACCTCCGTTTGCAATTACGGCACGGCCTCCACTCGGTGAGATTGCAGGTCAGATGAGGGTGGGCGAGCGTTACGGTCCCCTACGAGCAGAGCATGGTGTGATCTATTTCGAGCTTCTGAAAAAAGAATCATTTCGGCCTGCAGGGGATACATCATTCACTGCAGCGCGGGAGGATCTCCTTCGTCGGAAGCAACGGCGAACGCTGACTTTGTTTCTTGCACAAATCGGAGGGGAGCGCGGGTTTGCCACTTATCAAGACCGGTTGTCGAAGCTCAAAGTATCCCCCATTCCAATGATGACGTTCCGATATCTGGGGTTTGGCGGAAGGATGCTGGCCGTTCCCTTTGTTCAACCCCTCATCGATTGGCTCGAGGTCGAACCGCCGACAACGAAAATCTTCCCGTAAGTGATCCCATCGTCAGGGTGAAATGCGAGTTCCTCTGAAGAATGTTTTGAAGCGCCTCCTCCCGTACGCAATTGTTCTTCTTGTGTTCGCGGGGGCCGAGGTCACACTGAGGGTCTTCGACCCGTCTCTCCGCATTCCGCTGGTTACAGAAGTTGGGTATGACGGTTACGAGTGGTACCAGGTGAACCGCTCTTTTCTCCGGAAGTATTTCCCGGCATCGACCCCTCTCATTCCCGAGTTCAAAACGTCGCTCTTCAAGAAGGAGAAAGCATCCAACGGTCTCCGCGTATTTTGTCTTGGAGAGTCCTCAATGTTGGGCACGCCGTATCAGATGACCTGCAATATTCCCGGGATAGTCAGGAAGCAGCTGCGGCATCATTTTCCGGGGCGGGAGGTTGAAGTCATCAACTTCGGCGCCGCTGCCATCAACACAAACGTCATCCGCGATCTTGCTCAGGAACTGGTTCGGTTCCAACCCGATATTGTGCTGGTCTACACTGGCCACAATGAATTCTATGGCCCTGACGGTGTTGGGGCGGGGTTTCCAGAGAAGCACTTCCCTTCAGTCATTCCTCTCAAGTATGCCGTGAATGATCTTTCCCTCGCCGGAGTCGTTCGCCGTTTTCTTCAGCCGTCAGAAGATGAGAAAAGGGGAGAGGGGTTGAACCTCATGCAGCAGGTGTCGGATGGCAATCGTGTCCGTCTTGAGTCCCCTGAAGGTGAACGTGTGCTGAAACTCTACAATAAGAACCTGAGAGACATCATAGCGACCCTCCGTTTGCATCACGTTCAAGTTATTGTTTCTGACGTGGTTTCCAATCTCCTTTTTCCTCCTTTTGTCTCGGACACTCTTGAGGTAGACCTACGAAACCAAGCCGATGATGTTATTGAGGGGGCCCAACCGTCGGACATACTGCTCAATGCCTTTGCGCGGAATACGACGAACGCTTTGATGCAATACTCAAAAGGAATGTGGGAGTTCAGGAAGAGGAACATCGCTTCGGCCCGGCGTCATCTTTGCATGGCGAGGGACAACGATCTCCTTAAATTCAGAGCACCCGCAAGGATCAATGAAATCGCCAGAAAAGTCTGTGAAGAGGAAGGAGTATCGTTCGTGTCGGCAGATTCCCTCTTCGGGGTACGGGCGCCAATGGGGGTTGCCGGCGACGAGATGTTTTGGGAACACCTTCACCCGACTGCGCTGGGGTATTATGAGAT
>DASRUE010000146.1:0-9918 GCA_035687895.1 Bacteroidota bacterium
CCTCACCTACCTTGGCACGGCAGATTCGTTGGTGTTCCGGTGGACAGTCCTTGCAAAGGATACACCGAACCCACCGGTATCGACAACCGATACGTTTGCCGTGACGATTCGCCGCAGTTTGCCTCCACCACCCGCCGGCTGGACCAACCAGACTTCTGGCGTGACCGCCGTTCTCCAGTCGACAAAACAGGTGAACTCGTCAGTTGCCTGGGCTGCCGGCAACGGTGGCGTTGTTCTCCGGACGACCAACGGCGGCAACACTTGGAGTTCTGTCGGTGGTGGAGCGATGGGAACACTTGATCTCTATGCCATCGACGCCATCAGCGCCACAACGGCATTCACCACTGCGTCCCCGGCAACCGGGAGTTACCTCTTCCGTACAACCAATGCCGGCACAAGCTGGGATACGGTGTTCTTCCAATCGGGCGGGTTCCTAAACGCCATCCACATGTTTGACGCAACCAATGGCATTGCCGTGGGCGATCCGGTCGGAACATGGACGGTTCTCCGCACCTCCAATGGCGGTGCCTCATGGGCACGGATTGCCACCGAGCCTGCGCAAGTTGGATCGGAATTCGGCGCCAACAACGGTCTCGCTGTTGTGGGTAACAACCACATCTGGTTCAGCCCTGGTACCGCTACCGGACGGGTCTACCGTTCAACGGATGGTGGAGCAACATGGGCATCATCGGTGCTGCCATTCCTGCAATTCACCTCGGGCCTTGCTTTCAGCAACACGCAGTACGGCGTAGCAGGTGGTAGTGGTGGCGCAGCGGCACGGACCACGGATGGCGGTGTCACTTGGACGAGCGTGACCCTGCCGGCATCGGGGACGGTGTACGGAATAGCCGCCACCAATGCTGAGTTCTTTGCCACACGAGGAGCGGCCATTTATCGCAGCACCGATCGTGGTGCGACATGGGCCTCTTCGTATGCAGGTGGAGTCGGTGCTTTGAACCACATCAGCGCAGCATCTGCGGGAGCGAATGCCTACCTCAAGGCGGTCAGTGGAACGGGTGGTATTACCTCCGGGTACTTTGTGGTCACCGGCGTGGACGACCAGCCGGAGGAACTCCCTGGCTCATTCACTCTGATGCAGAACTACCCGAACCCCTTCAACCCGAGCACAACGATCCGTTATGCACTACCGAAGGATGCGTTCGTGACGTTGAAGGTGTACAACCTCCTCGGGCAGGAAGTAGCTTCTCTGCGCGATGAGATGCAGAACGTCGGCTTCCATGACGTGGTCTGGAACGGCAGAAACAACGCCGGCCAGACCATTGCCAGCGGCGTCTACTTCTACCGACTCGAAGCCAGACCTGCGGATGGCGCTGAGCCGTTTACCAGCTTCAAGAAGATGCTGATGCTGAAGTAGGATTCCGAACACACATCGTTCCACCACAAGCCCCCGGTCACAACGACCGGGGGCTTCGTGTTTTCAGTAGCACTACGTTTTCTTCTCCGGAAGAAAATCCGTATGTTAGAGAGCAACGCTCCCCCCTCCCACCGTGTGAACGATCGAAGGTGATGTATGATGAATGTGAGACTACCTGTTCTTTGCGTCCTCTTTTCAATCGCAGCAATCTCGGCTATCGCCCAGCCACCCGCCGATCTTGTGGGAAAGGCATTTATCCTTGACCCGGGCCACAGCCAGAATGAGAACGTTGGCATCTACGGCTACTCCGAGGCGAACAAGGTGTTGCGTGTAGGGTTTCACCTGAAAGAGATCCTCCAACAGTCCAACCCCGATACGGTTGTGATGACCCGGACCGACAGCCTGACCGTCGTCGGCATCACCCAGCGTTACACGTACGCCAACAACTTCCCGCATCCCGACAAGTGGTTCCATTCCATCCACAGCGATGCAGTCACTCTGGGCTCGCCGGCGAATTCCATCCTGATTCTCATTAGCGACAACTGCTGGGTGGGCCCTCCGGGAACGATCTGCCAGTCGCGGTGGGGGCAGACCACCATCTCCATGGCGTCCTACCAATCGAACATCATGTCACGGGCGTACCGTATCCCGACCCGTGGCGTGTATGGCGACCGGACATTCGGATTCCAGTTCGGCACTTCCTACGGCACGTCCGGCGTGGGCGTGCTGCGCGAAACACTGATGCCAGCCACCCTTTCGGAAGGAGGCTTCCACACCAACCCGCGTCAGAACCTGTTGAATATGAACTACGAATCGAAACGGACCGAAGCAAAGGCGATCTGGATGTCGATCCTGGGGCATTTTGGCGTCAACCGTCCCCTCATCAGGACATTGATCGGGGTTATCTCAGACGTCGAGACAAACGCACCGCTCAAGGGTGCCGCCGCGACCATTGCAGGACAGACATATACAACCAACACTCACCAGAATACATTTGCTCCGTATTGCGGGACCGACACGACCTGCTCGAATGGCTTCTATTATTTTGAGAATCTCCCAGGCGGACTGCAGAGCATCACATTCAGCAAGCCGGGATACAATGATAGCACGGTGCAGGTGGCAATCAGCGATACGTTTTTCACGTTCCTTGATATCCGGCTCCTGTCGAACCTCCCGCCACGCATCACGAGCAGTGTACCGGCACAGAATGCCATCGGCGTGCAGCCCGACGCGGTGCTGAGACTGGATTTCAGCCGTGCCGTCGAACGAATGTCCGCTGAAGCAAACATTCATCTCATGAAGTCATCCGGCGATACGCTCGGCGGCGTCTTCACCTGGTCCAACGCCGACAGGACCCTTGTGTTCAACCCCGACTCCCTCTTCGCCTTCGATGCAGACTATCAGTACTTCATCGGCGGAAACGTGCGGGACCTCTACAACAATCCCTTCGATGGAAACGGGAACGGAATCGGGGGCGACAGCCTGATCATCATGTTCCGTACCCGGCCGGATGACCTGACCGCACCGGTCGTCGTCAATACATTCCCGGCCTCGGATGACACGGTGGACACACCCAACCACGTCATCTCCATCACCTTCGATGAGATCGTCGATACCAACTCGGTCACCCTTACGAATTTCGCCGTCGGGCAGATCGGCGGCTCGCTCCTTGCCCGAACACTGCAGCACTGGCAGGCGGGTGGCAGGAGTGGTGTGAATATTTACGTGACGGCCGGACTTCAATCGGGCACATCCTATCGAGTGCGTGTCAGCGGCGTGGCGGACCGATGGGGGAACATCATGCCGACACAGGTTCTCTGGAACTTTACCGTTGCCCCCGGATCATACATGTTCACGACGATCGACGACTTCAACAGCTCTGTCGCAAACTGGTTGCAACCAGGCACCAGTGGCAGCACCATGGGCATCGATAGTGCGCGGTTTTCGATCAGCACAACGGTTGCAGTGCCGGGCATCCCTTCCAATACCGGCTCGTCACTCCTGCAATTCTACTGGCAAACGGGTGCGTCGAGCTGGCTCATCCGTGAGTACCTCAACTCAGGGCCGCCGCGGTCGGTGATCTGGCAGAAGGCAAACACCTGGCTGCAGGTCTATGTCCATGGCGATGGAAGCGGGACGCAGTTCCGGTTTGCCATTGACGACAGCGTGGATGCGTTCCCAGGTGGAACTGCAACAAACCACGAGGTAAGTCTCTGGAAGACGATTGATTGGGTCGGATGGCGGTTGGTGGAGTGGGATCTTGAGAATGACTCCGTCGGATCATGGCTGGGAAATGGCCGCCTTGAAGGCGACTTGAGGTTTGACAGCTTCCAGCTTCGATATATCCCCGGGACATCGGCAGCCTCCGGACAGGTGTACTTTGACCAGTTGCAGCTTGCACGCAAAGCGCCGAGCACCGTGGAACGCGATCCAAGCGTTCTGCCAGGGGCATTTGCGCTGCACCAGAACTATCCAAATCCCTTTAATCCCGAAACGCGGATTATGTACGACATTGGAGAAGCCGGGTTTGTTCGTCTTTTTGTTATAGATATTCTTGGACGTCAGATTAGAACACTCGTCGCTGCACCGCACGAGCAGGGACGTTATGTGGCGACATGGGATGGGAAGGACGAAAACGGGGTAGCGGTCTCCTCGGGCGTCTACTTCTACAGGCTGCAGTCCGAGACCATCACACTCTCCGGCAAAATGAATCTTTTGAAATGAGGATTCCCATGAAAGCATTGGTTTGTTTCGTTCTTAACACCGTGTTGTTCGGGAGTTTTGCCGTCGCTCAGAATGACGGCGCATCTGTCATCCGTCGCCTTCCCGTGGAGGGGTTTGCACAGCATCCCGTCATCTCCCCCGATGGAAAGCGTGTGGCCTTTAGCAGAGAGCAGTACTCTCCCGTGGAAGTGCTCAATCTCGAATCATCGTCTGTCGACGTACTTTGCACACACGCGGGGGCCGGATGGGGATTGGTGTGGCTGGACAATTCTCACCTCATTGTGCGATCGGTACGCGAAGGGAACGCAACGGAGGGACGGTCGATGGGGATGGAGATCATCGACGTTGTATCGAAGACTGAATCACAGGTCGTGCCGTTTGCCTCACGAAACCGGCTCGAAGTCCCGTTCAAAGTGGAGGACGGTGTTGTCATAGCAAGAAACCGTGGACAGCTTGTGGCGGTGGACGCGCGTGCGGAGGAACCAGCCGTCCGGAATGTAAAAAGCTCGGAAGTAATCTGGAGCTTTGAAGGTTCCACCATTCTCGCAGGCAACACACGGATCCCCGCCCCGGGAAACCGGGAGATCCTCTCCCTCTCGTGGTCACCCGATGGCTCGGCCGCATTGGTGGAATTACTTGGACAGCCATCGCTCTATCTCTTCCGCCCCGTCACCGCGGAATTCTCCCCTCTTGCCCCGCGCGGCGAGCGACCCGCCTGGATGGATGGTGAACGGTTCATCTACATGCAAACGACCGATGACGGCCACAATGTTACCGACGCGGATATTTACCTGGGAAGTGTGAGAAACAATGAGACGCGGAACCTCACTGCATCGTTTGCCGCGCCGGCGATGAACCCCTCTGCATCGCGGCACGGGAGGGTGGTCTTCAATACACCGAAGGGTGAGCTCTACCTGTTCGAACTTTCACCGGCACGATAGCAGTTCTTGCAGTCTCGCAAGAGTGTTGATGATGCAGGTCGGAATGACATTCCGACCTATGAGAGTTGTTCACTTACCTACCCTCTATCCTCTGTCATCTTCTTCAGTTCACGAACCTTCTGGTAGAACTCTGTCAGGTTCATTTCCTTGAGATAGATCATCCCTCTCGCAGCACGCAGACGGGGATGCGGGTTCTTCAGAAAGTAGTCGTGGCCGAGGCAGGTCTTTACCATCTTATATTGCTCCACCTGGATTGTCTGTGCGAGTTCCGAGAACGGACCGTCGTGTTCGTAACTCGGAAACGACGCTGCACTCTGCGAGCCAAAGCAGTTCATGAACGATGTGTGCATCATGGAAAGCGAATTCAAGGATTCAGGGATCATGACGTTTGCCTCTGCCGGACGGAACCGGAACCACACATTCCGGTATCCCCACACGCGAACCGTTGTGTCGCCGCTCTCCTTCTCATACATCCGGAGCGCCTCGCTTACCGCCTGCAGTGCCTTATAATGCGTGTCCGGACCGCTTCCTTCCGGATCGAACGCCACCGACACGACGTTCGGCTTCACCTTCTTCATCAGCTCAAAGATCGGGAGGACGTCACGGTCGACCTCGGGCTCCTCGGAGAAGATGTCTCCCTTGTAAAATCCGAGGCGCAACGGGTGGACTGCCGATGCTTCGATACCAACATACGCCCAGAGAAGCTCCACTTCCCACTCGCGCAGGGTTCCCTTCAGCATCTGTATATCCGGCGGGTCCTTCGCGCCAGGATATTGTGTTGTGAGATACTCGTGCAGCTCCTTGATCCTCAGTCGAAGCACCGTCATGTCGGTCGTCTTGTAGACCTCGATCAAATTCCGTAGGAGCCGACGTGCCTCTGCCTCATTCTTCCGCTCCTGGCTGTAAGCCGCAGTACCGTCAAGGTAGAGGTAGATATCTTCCATCCTCTTGGTGACGTTTTTCGGGTCGAAGTATCCCTGTTTGAGTTGGGAGCTGCACGACGGGCTTTCCAGATATCGCTCCAACTTCTGGATGAGGGCAAGGCAATAGGGATTGGAGACCGAAGTAAACCCCGAGGTCAGGTTGGCGAAGTAGTGCTTGTTGCTCGGGTCGCGGACAAGATGATAGATATGGGCCTGATATGCGAGCATGATGTCGTCGTGGTGGGGCTCCGTGTGAAGGAACGTGGTGTGCGAGACGTTCTTCAGTCCTCCTTCGATCTTCAGAATAATTCGGTCGCGTGCAGCGGTACTGAGTTCGCTGAAAGTCTTTCCTGTTTTCCGGAGGAGCGCGGCCGCAAACCGGTCTGAGCGGAATTCTTCCTCCGTCAGATCCTGCAACGCCTTGTTACGCGATAAGGCGAGGGAAACAACCACATCATCGGCCTCGTCCTCTGAAGGAGATTTAAGCGCGAGAAAATCCTCAAACTGCCTTTCCGTCAAGAGCCTCGCCGCCCCTTTGGTCAGGTAAAACCGCGCGTTCGGAAGATCCTGCAGAACCGAGGCAGGATACTGGGGGCTCTTCAATTCCTGAATCGCCTGCGCGACGATCTGTGCCTTCGCTTCGCCGGCTGCAATGATCAGCGCAGTAGCAGAGGGGTTATACGTGATGGTCGCAAGTCCGATGGTAATGACGAGACGGCTGCGTGAAATCTCGATCCCGCCCAGATCTGTAGCAGCTGCCGCCTGTGTTTCGTAGTTTGTCCCGGTCAACCGTGTCACCGAGTAGACACTTGAGCCCCGCACGTTGAATGCAATATGCCCGTCCGGACCGATCCCGCCAAGAAAGAACCCGATCCCTCCCATTTCACGGATCCGCGACTCGTACACCATGCAAAACACATCGACGCGGTTAATGACTTCTTTCTGCATCCGTTCGAGGTCCGTCCGGGTTTGGCGCACGCGGAGGGTCAGGTCCACCACATTTCCGGGAAACACTTCCTGCATTGTCTTGCCCGGCGGCAAACCCAACAGTGTCGCATCGATCAGTAGCGCCTTGGCTGGGTCGAGCCCGAATCCTTCGATGTAGAATTCATTTACGTAATAGTGGAAGCTGTTGTGCTGGCGTGCATCCATCGGATAAAACTCATCGATCTGTACAAAACTGAGACTCTTCATATCCGGCCGACGTGACGCGCCGATCCCCTCTCTTTCGAGCAACGATTTGATCTCCGGAGAATCCCATCGCTCGAGAATCCTCGTTACCCACTTGATGAAGTGTTCCGGTGTCTTCCCCGTCGGGAGAGAGATGACGCCGCCGGGATTTTTCAGGACCCATTCAATAAACCGCAGCGCCGTCAATTTCCCCAGCATCGGGAAGTTGGAGACTTCGATGACGTTTATCTTTTCCACGGGAGCGTACATCGGTTTTCTGCCGCTCCGTTTCAGCTCACGCCCCTCCACACTGGAGGATGCATCATAGATTCGGGGATTCATAAGAGGATATGTTGAGAATGTGGCGACGAACTGTTGGTGTTCTCTCAGAACGGCACGTATTCATGCCGCTCCTAAAGGAGCTCCACTTCCTGGTTGAATGCTCTCTACTTCCTTCCTCCACAGATCATGTACTGAACAGAACCGGATCAAATCTCGAGTCCCGTAGGGACGGAATGTCTGTAGAACGGCAAACCACAACACCAAACAGCCCCGGAGGGGCGGCATGCCAACAGGTTCATTCGATCCAATCAAACAAGTATTTGTTGTCATATTCAACATTGAATCTCTCAAGCATCTCAAGATATTCTTGCTTGAAGGTCCTCCTGGAGTGGTGCTTCTCTTGGTTCTGAATATACGTGATCACCCGTGTGAGGTGTGAATGGGAACAAGAGAAAGCGCCATATCCTTCCTGCCACCGGAACTTTCCCTTGATCCAATTCCGGTCGTTGACAAATCCCGACGAATTGGCTTTGATGTCACGAACCAAATCCGAAACACTCTTGTCGGGCTTCAGGCCCACCAGAATGTGGATATGGTCGGGCATGCTGTTGATGGCGATGAGCTTCTGTCCCTTATTGGTGATGATGCCGGTGGTGTATTTATGCAATTCTTCCTTGTGTTCCTTCCGAATCAAGTTTTGTCGCCCGTGTACGGCGAAGACAATGTGAATATAGATCTGGGTGAATGTATTTGCCATGGTATCTTCCCCTTCCTACCTCTGTTCATGCCGCTCCTAAGGAGCTTCAATACTTTTTGGGGATGATTTTATAAACATGCTCGCACCTACGGTGCTATCTGTCAATATAGGAACGGTTCATAGGTCAAGTCCCGTAGGGACGTAATGTTTGTAGAACCGCAATACAAAAACATCAGACAGCCCCGGAGGGGCGGCATGTCTACTGGCTCAATCGATCCAATCCAACAGGGATTTGGGTGAGGTATTTGCCACCCAGCCATGGTCCCTCTCTTTGTTTTTTGCATTGATTTTCTATTCCGTTTTCCAGTCACGGCCGAGCTGGTTCAGCCACAGACCAAAGAACTCCTGCACCACCGCATTGTGGTCAACTCTGGTGGGAGCAAAATGCAGCCGGGCCTTTGGCTCACCGGATGTTGCCTTCTCAAAGGCTGTCAACTCATCTACCAGGTGATCGGTGTATGCGCCGTAGAGGTTCCCTCGTGATCGCTCAAGCCAGTTCCGGAAATATTCATGTTGGCCGTACAACGCGTCGAAGAGAAAGACGTCCGTAATCTTGTCGGAGAGCCCACCCTTCTCCAGAGAAATGGCTGCCGGACGGTACCCTCCGCTGTGTGCCGTCACGAGTACGTGACGCAGTGACGTCGACTTCACCACCTTTTCCCTTTTCATCGTCGTAAGAACATCTTCCACGAGCCGACGTAGCCCTCCTTCATCCTCCATCTTCCCGCCGAAGGAATCTCTGGCGCGGTACGGACCCTGCGGCAATACCAACAGCGCATTGATCTTTTGGGCAAGGAGTGCCTGTGGCATACCAAACTGTTCCAGCACACCCATGTTGTCGTTCATGTGTCCGTGGAAATGAACGATGACGTTTGAACCTTCCGGAGATTCTTTGAACCCGTCCGGGATGAAGACCGTGATGCTGCTATCCGCATAGTGAGGATTATACGGATAGATCGTACCGTTGCTTGTGGTGAATCCATTCACCCGATCTTTGTGCGGGAACGGAGCCGCTGTCGACCGCCAGATGACCCAATTGCCACCCGGCAGTGCATTCCAATCGACATGGTCGGAAATCACTTTCCGATCACGGTAGCCTGTCATGCCGGTAAAATGGTTCCAGATGGCACGTGAGACGTTTGCAGCGAGCAGCACTGCCTGGTTCTCCGGCCCTTCCCGATGATCCGGGTGCTTGTCCACGAAAATGGCAATAGTATAATTGACTTTGTCCGAGAAGACAAGACCAACATCCACTTTCGTTTCGTTAACTCCGCCGGTCTTGTTTGCCACATCAAGGTACGTGCAAGCGTGATCCGGAAGGAATCGCGGGATCATCTCGCGGTAGGATTGCTGCTTCAGGATTTCCAGCATTACCTTGCATGATGATGAATCCGCAAGCGTTCCTTTGAAGAGGGATTCCAGCAGCATCACCATGTCTTCCGGCGTGGCGACGCCAATCCCGTAGCGGATCCCCTCGGGCGTGAGTTTCTTCGTCTCCACAGAGTAGAGACGGTTGAGGATGCGGGTGTTCTTCAGACCCTGCGTGACCATGAAATCGTTGACTACACTCATGCGTCCGTCATGCGTATCTGAAAGGCGGTCGAGCACAAGATTGGTGGCCGTGTTGTCGCTGAGGGTGATCATGAGCCGGACTGCGTCCAGAAGTGTAAGACTTGATCCTTCCGAGAGAAGCTGCAGGATTCCCGACCCTTGTTTCTTGTCCCGGTCATGAAGGACAACCTTCTC
>DASRUE010000147.1:0-4210 GCA_035687895.1 Bacteroidota bacterium
TCACGCGATGTAAATGAACGGGCCCAGAACGGCTTTCGTAGGGAGCAGTCCTTTTACGCAGCCAGGACAACGATCCGAGTTGAGGGCTCCAGTCTGAAGGTTGGTGCGGGAAGAGTACGGAGATAATCGTGAAGAATCAAGGTAGGGACAGAAGGCGAAAGCCGGACTCCGCTGGTCGGGCGGTATCCGGCTTTCAGAAAGGTGGGATGGTACTGGTCACAGTATTAGACGTCTGGTTCACCCAAAAGGTTGACCGGAATAAGCCGATCCAAGAAGAAATGTTATTCCTTACTTCTTAGCCCGCCTGTCGAGCGTTTCCCTGATTTTCCTGAGAAAGTCCGTCGGCTCATATGGCTTCTGCACTATCTCGTGTACTCCCTCCCGAAGGAGAGCTGAGCGGACCCCGGGCTCGATATAGCCGCTCGCGAGAATCACACTCACTCGAGGGTTTGTCGCCTTGAGCTTGTGGAACACCGCATCGCCGGAGAGCTTCGGGAGACCGATATCCGAAACAACCAGGGCAATACGATCTCGCGATTCCTCATACCGTCGAACGGCCTCGTCCCCATCCGAGGCAAGAATAACTTTGTAACCGTGTGTCTCAAGGAGTGTACGCGCAAGTTCACGAAGCATCTCCTCATCCTCAACGAGCAGGATGGTCTCATCCCCTCCCGCAACTGCGTCCAGAACAGTTGCCTCCCCGTTTGAAGGTTGGATTGATGCCGCCGGATGCGGGAAGTAAAGCCTGAACGTTGTCCCTGTCCCCACTTCGCTTTCCAGATCGATGAACCCGTGATGGCTTTGCATGATGCCAAACACCACGGCCAGCCCAAGCCCGGTCCCCTTTCCCTTGTCCTTTGTCGTGAAGAACGGCTCAAACACCCGTTGCCGTGTTGCCTCGTCCATTCCGGTCCCGGAATCGGAAACGGTGATGCACGCATAGACAGCCTTCGACGCCTGCATGAACCGTCTCCGGATTTGTTCTCCTGGAATCTGAGAAGTCCTGATCGTGATAGTCCCTCCGTCCGGCATTGCGTCCCGCGCATTGACGCACAGGTTCAGGAGCGTCTGATGCAATTGTGTCCGATCCGCCTCGATAATGCAAAGAGGGTGATCGAAATGAACTGAAAGGACAATCGTCTTCGGAAACGTCTCTTCCAACATCTTTTGCAGTTCGGAGATCGTCTCGTTCACGTTCAACTGCTCGAACGCAACATCAGTTTTTCGCGCGAAGGTCAGAATCTGGCGGACGAGCCCCGCGCCCCGGTGGACTGCGCTCTCAATCGATCCGATACTTTTTTCCATCCTCTGCGGATCATCGACCACACGCCGCAGGAGCGTACTATGCCCGAGGATGATGCCGAGGATGTTATTGAAATCGTGCGCGACGCCACCGGCCAGTGTTCCGATGCTTTCCAGTTTCTGCACTTGGCGGAACTGCTGTTCCAGAGATTTCCTTTCAGTGATGTCCTCCTTCACCGCGAGGAAATGAGTGATGGCACCTGATTCATCTTTGATCGGAGATAGTGAGGCGAACTCCCAATACAACTCTCCGTTTTTCTTCTTGTTGAGGAACTCACCGCGCCATTCCTTTCCAGCAGTAATCGTTGCCCACAGACGAGCATACTCCTCCGGCGTTTGGTTGCCCGACTTCAATATGCGCGGGTTCTTCCCAATGGTCTCGGCATACGTGTAACCCGTCACTTCCGTGAACCGTGGATTGACATACTCAATCGCGCCCTTGGTGTCGGTAATGATAATCGAAACTGGACTCTGCTCAACGGCACTCGACAATTGCCGCAGCTTCTCTTGAGCGTGCTTCCAGTCGGTGATGTCTCGATTGATGCTCTGGATCGCTTTCCGTCCCATGTACTCGATAACCGATGCGCTGACAAGCATGTCGATTGGTGTACCATCCTTTCGGAGGTGGACCGTCTCAAAATTATGGAAGTCGCCCCCGCGCAGGAGTTCCTGAATCTGCTGCTCACCTTTTGCGACATCCTTCGTGATTTTCTTCAGGCTCAGGTCTACGAGTTCTTGCCTTGAGAACCCATAGATCTCGCATGCTTTTCCGTTCGCTTCCAGAATGATCTCATCCACAGGCTCGAAGATGATGATAGCATCGTTTGCTCTCTCGAACAGGTTCCTGTACTCGATCGCCGACCTCTGGAGTTGCTCCTCCGCACGACGTTTCTCGGTGATATCTTGAATCACACCAATCATTCGAACCGGACTGCCGGCCTCATCATAGGTTAACTCACCCCGTCCCCACAACCATCGAACGGCGCCATCCTTCGCTCTGACGATCTTGTATTCCTTGTTGAACGGACGCCTCGCTGCAACAACATCTTGAAGGAAATACTGCAACATCTCTTCCCGTTGATCGGGATGCACAATGGCATTCCATGTTGCCACCGACTTCTCCGCGTCGCGCTCGATCCCGAATATCTCGTCAAGAATCTCCGAGGAAGTCCATTGTTCTCTCCGAATGTCCAGATCGTACGATCCGACACGGCCGACCCGTTGAGATTCTCTCAACCAAAACTCGCGCGCCCTCAGCTCTTCGTCTGCCCGCTTGCGCTCGGTAATATCTTGCACAAACCCCTCGTAGTACCGGACCGACCCTGTTCCATCCTTCACACTCCTCGCATTCTCTGACACCCAGATCTTGGTGCCATCCTTGCGCACCAGTTCTGTTTCAAACCCCCCCACAAATCCTTCTGTTGCAAGACGCTCCTTGAGCCTTGCTCGATCTTCCGGGTTGCCGTAGAGTTGTTGCTCAATCGACGTTATGCTCGTCATCAGATCTTCCGGATCCCGGTACCCGAGGATACGGGCAAATGTCAAGTTCACCGCGACAAACTTACCATCGGGCGTACTCTGATAGATGCCTTCACCGGCACTATCAAACATGCTTCGATACTTCTCTTCCGTGTTCCGAAGCTCCTCCTCCGCCCGTTTGCGCTCGTCAATGTCTCTGAGGATGTTGGTGGCTTTCAGAAACGTGCCGCTCGAATCAAATTCGTAATGGGTTATTTGTTCAATCCAGAATTTGCGGCCTTGTTTCGTTTGAACCAAAAACTCCATCGACATGTCGGTACGCTTCTCGTCAACCCATCGCTTGTACGATGCCTTGACATCCTGACGATGCTCCTCAGCGACAAGGCGGAGTGAGACCGTCCCAATAAGCTCTTCTGCAGCATAACCGCAAATCAGAACAAGACCGGGATTGCAGTAGGTGAACGCCGCATGTCGGTCTGCTTCATAATATGCCTGCGTGAGGTTCTCGACAACGGAACGATACCGTTTCTCATTCTCTCGCAGTGCTTCCTCCGCCCGTTTGCGCTCGCTGATATCCTCCAGGAGCCCCAGCATGCACGGCTCGCCGGAAATGTCGACGATCTCGAACGATGCATGAACGTCCAGGTGTTCGTTCCTCTTCGTCTTGAGAACTATTTCTTCACTGTGGACTGAGCGTTCGGCCTTCAGCTTGTTCATCATCTGTGTTCTTGCCACAGTATCCGCCCAAATATCAAGCTCCACACCCGTGCGGCCGATAACTTCCTCCCTGCTGAAACCCATCAATCGCATGAAGCTCTCGTTGACGTCAATGAATCTTCCATCGCTTAGGCGTCCGATCCCGATCGCGATCGGGCTGGCATGAAACACTTTCGAGAATCGCTCCTCCGTTCTCGCAAGCAACTCCACTGCGCGCCTTCGCTCAGTGATATCGCGTAGCATGCCAATTACGTAGAGCGGTTTCCCATCGTCGTTCCGCACGACAGAAACTGTCACGCCTCCCCAAATGATCCGGCCATCCTTCCGTACATACCGCTTGTCCAGTTGGTACACAAGTCTCTTACCGGTGATCAACTCATGAAACAGTTTCCGCTCTTCCTCCCGGTCGTCCGGATGAACCAGGTCCGACAACTCCATGCCGCGGAGTTCCTCATTCGTGTATCCCAACGTTGCCTGAAAGGCAAGATTGCTCTCCATCGGGCGACCTTTCTCATCGACCAGCACGATGCCGATACCGGCGTTCTCGTACATTGCCCGGAACCGCGCTTCGCTCTCGCGGAGGTCGGTCTCAGCCTGCCGCCGTTGATTCTCCTGCTCGATGGCTCGAATGGCAAACGCGATATCCATCGCGATTTCGTCCAGGAGTACAACTTCCTCTGAATTGAAGAACCCGACTTCCGGCGCGTACAAC
>DASRUE010000148.1:0-5307 GCA_035687895.1 Bacteroidota bacterium
TCATGCCCGCGTTTTTCCCTGCCATCAAAATGCGCTCACTCTCTTCCAGCTCAAAATATCCCTTCTCACAAAATACATCGCAGAACGATGCCAACTTCTTCCTGCCTACATACGGAATCATCTCATTGACGACTAGATCAACATACCCCTTCCTGTTCTGCTTGAACTCCGGCGGTACCGCGTGGGCACCGATGAACGTCGGCACCACGGTCATCATCTCTTCATTTTTCAGTTCGTGAATGGCTTCCATCATCTTAATCTCGGACGCAACATCGAGTCCGTACCCTGACTTGATTTCCACGGTCGTCGTCCCGTGCTTCATCATCTCCATCAAGTAACGAACGGTCTGACGTTTCAGGTCCCGCTTGCTCGCCGCCCGGACATGCACAATCGTATTGAGGATTCCGCCTCCCGCCTCAGCAATTTGCTGATATGTTGCCCCCTGTGAGCGAAGAGCAAATTCCTTGCTCCGATCTCCTGCGAACATCATGTGCGTGTGAGAGTCCACAAAGCCTGGCAGCACCACGCACTCCCCGGCATCGATCACCGTGACATCTTCTTCCAACTTCCCATTCCAGTCTTTCATGCAACCGACCCAGGCGATTTTCCCTCCCTGGCAAAGCACGCCTGCATCATTGAGAATCCCAAGATCCCGCATGGCGCGACCGGTCTTTACTCGTTCCCCGTTCGCTGCAATTGTCACTAGCTGGGAGATGTTCTTGATAAAAAGATTCAATCCTGCGTGAGCGATGGAATAAAGGGGTGGAACCGTTGAAATGCAGTACCAAGATACGAAAACGTGAAAGTATCTGCAAGCGGAGCTGGAGGTCCAAGATCAACCGGGAGCGCAGAGATCAAACCACGCAAACAACTGACGGTCTCTGCCGGACAAAAACTGGAGTATGTTCTGAATGGACGAGATGAGGATCTATCTGACCTGGTTCGTTTTCAGATATTGGAGAATTGGTTCGGCCAGAGCGGGAAGGTTTGAGTTTACGGCGCAAAGCCCGGCATACGTCGCGAAGAAATCAAGGGGTCCGTTGCGGAGACTCTCTCCCAGTGCGGGCCGACCTGAGGTCTGATCTATATACCGAGCAATAAACAGTCCCGTAATTGCACCGTAACTCTCCCAGTACCCGGAGGTGTTGGAGGCGCGGATGATGTCCTGTGCGCGTCCGACAGAAATGCGTCCCGACCGGAGGATCAGCGCATTCTTATTGAACTCCTCGAACGCAGTTCGCACACGCAGATCCCAATCCGGAGGTGTCTCGCCACCCGTTCGCTGTTCGAACGTGAGGTAGTGAGCGATGCCTTCGTTCTGTGTCAACTCAAGGAGACGGTCGAGATAGGAAGTATGTCCGGTACGATACTCTCGCCAGGCAGAGGAGCTATCCTGGTATACACCGAAGGCTGCATGGAACACCTCGTGCGCGACCAGACTCAACGTTCCGACAAATCTCTCGTGGACATTCCGGCCATAGGAGACGGCCTTCGCGAGGTTCACCACGATGGTCAGCTCTCCCTCACCTTCGCCAACAAAGACGGGGACGTTGTTTCGCCAGACAACACGCCGCACATAGGCATCAATGTTCTGATGGCCGAACGCGACGAAGAAGACCGGAATCGTTGTCGAGACGCTGGCATCCGGGGGAAACAACTGCTCGACCGTGCTTGCCACCCGCTGCGCGAAGTTTCGTCGTTTGATCTCATCGAGGAGTTCCTTTATTACCCGGACATTTGTACGCGCGTCTTTCATCTTGAAAACGTCATCCTCTCCCGTCTGGCCAAACTTTGCGTTCTCGAGACTCACCGTCAGCAACGGCGTATCGAGATGGCGCTGCGCCAGCAACGACGTTGTCGCAAGGGCGATCTGACTTCCGGGAAGTTCTGCAATCTCCTGGGGCCTGCCGGAAAGGCCTGAATAGAGATCGAGTGTCTTCTCCGCCGACGCGAAGTCCTGGTCGAGACGGACCTGAAACTGCGGGTTGGATTGTGCATACGCGTCACACGCGTGCACGGCAAGGAGACAGAACAGCGTCAGACTCTTCTTCCAGGAGGGCTTCCCATTCATGATACCTTCACCACAACCATGGTCATGTCATCATGCTGGGGGGCATCTCCTACGTGCAACCGCACGTCCGCCATTATATGATCAATGGTCTCCTGCGCAGAGGCGCTTCTCGTCGAAAGTTTCCTGACGGACTCTTCGATCCGCTCGCCGCCGTATTGTTCCTTCAATCCATTCATTGCTTCGGTAAACCCGTCTGTCAACAGAACCAGCAGATCACCGGAATGAAGCTGGAGAGAATGTTCTTGATAGATCGTGTCCTCCTTCATCGCGAGCGGGAAGTGCATCCCGGGTGATTCGAGCCACCGGACTTCGCTCTGGGACATCAGCAAGGGCCGTGTTTGTCCTGCATTGGCAAATGTCAGAGTTCTTGTGAGTGGATCAATTGCCGCACAAAGAAACGCAACGAAGTGGCCTCGTTTTGTATGCGAATAAACCGACCGGTTGAGTCGTGTCAGGATGGACCCGGGAGAAGATGAATGTTGCACTTCACTCGCGTATGAGCCGCTGGTAAAGACCGCTGACATTGCCGCCTGCATTCCCTTTCCCGAAACGTCGAACACCGAAATCCCGAACGCCGATCCGCCCGCACACAAGTGTGCATAATCAAAGTGATCGCCACCCACTTCCTTCGCTGGAACCGACATCCCTGCAATGGTAAACCCTTCCAGAGTAGGCTGATGCTTGGGCATCAACGACACCTGGACATCATGAGCAAGCTTCAGCTCTGTCTGGAGAGTCTCCTTCTCTCCCCGCTCCAGCGACACCACCCACACAAGGAGGTTCACTCCTCCAAGGACGAGAGTCCCAACGATCACCAAGGGCATCAATCCGCTGCCAATGTGGACCACAGCGGCAATGAGTCCCAGCGTGATGAGCGTGAAGGAGATGACGACCAACCGTTTCCGATCGGCCGGAATGTTGCCGAAGATCTGGTCGCTCCATAGAATCGAGAATGCAAACGCGTCCCACACTTTGAGCGAGTCGGTGGACGATTCGACCTTACGCTTGTACTCTTCCTTTTTCTCACGAACAGTCTTCTTGATCCTGTCCCACATGATGTAAAGGACGCCGGCGATCAGCAGGTCATTCCCGAACCGGCCCCATTCCTTGTTGTTCACACCATCCATCAGGGCGCTGGCCAGCTCAAGGACAATGACGATCTTGAAGAGTGTAACAATCGACTTGCGAAATCTTATCGGGTCAACCATGGGTGCGATCTGGTTTGTGGAGGAGCATGGTTTTACCTTGTGGTACGGAAGAATAGGGGGAGAGATTCAAAGGATGGAGGACTTCCCGGTTTGTTTTGCATCCTCAAAGCCCCCACAGGAAATAACTGGAAGGCGTGGATATTTCGGGAAGCGGGGATCACTCTTCGACAGCTCACAAAGATAGAAGGTGCTCCCCTTTCCACTTTCAATCATCTGCACGTGGCGACATCGCCGGCACAACCCCACTGGGTCGTGTTCATGTTCCTCGGTTTCGTTCACTCAAGCAGCGGCGTCACCCTTCGGGACGGATTGCCACAGGCAGAGGCCGCACCCGTCCGGTGTTTCAAATTGCGCGTACCATCCCATGCCTTCCACCTCCGTCTTCTTCTTCACCACCTTGCCTTTCGCTTTCTTGATCTCCTTCAGCTTGGCGTCGATATCCTCCACCTCGATGTACACGTTGACCTGACCTCGCTTGCGCATCTTCTTGACACGTTCAAGGCCGCCATTGGGGTGTCCACCGGTGTGGAAGAGTGTGTAGTTGATCTCCGGATGGTCGGTAAAGGACCAGCCAAAGACAGCCTCGAAGAATTTCTTGGCTTTCTTGATATTGGTAGTGGGTATTTCAATGTGGCCAAATTTGTGCATGGTTTTCTCCTTATGAGTTTATCCACGAAGGACACGAAGTAACACAAAATTATCTGAGAGCCTTACGTCCCGATCTGAACTGTAACAGCGTGAAACCCACGCCATACGATTAACCTTTCATATCATCAGCCATCGTTAATATTCTGAAATGGCTTTGTCACTTGATGAACCGCTTCCATTCGAGTTTGCCGTCAGCACCAAAATTGATAAGAACACCGACCCTAAAGCCCGTTGCTTTGAGATAATTGAGGATTTGTGATTCCTCTGATCCCGAGAGCTGCTCAAGAGCTTTGAGTTCGACAATAATCTTTTCAAATACTACCAGATCCGCAACGTATTCCTTCTGAAGTTGTCCGCCTTTGTAGGAAATGTGAATGTGTTTCTGTGATTCAAACGGAATGTTCCTTGACGCTAACTCAATTTCCAATGCCTCTTGATAGACTGCTTCCAGAAATCCCGAACCAAGTTCACGATGAACTTCAATAGCAGCTCCAACAACATTGAACACTTCCTCTTTGTAGAGCAATTCCATTTCCCTTCGTGTCCCTTCGTGCCCTTCGTGGATCACTTCAACATCGGCACCTTCACACCGTGCTTCCTAGCATTCTCAATCGCCCGCTCATATCCTGCATCCGCATGACGGACAATCCCCATGCCCGGATCGTAGGTCAGCACACGCTGCAGCCTCGCTTCCGCCTCCTTCGTCCCATCTGCAACCACCACCATGCCCGCATGAATGGAGAGCCCTATACCCACACCGCCACCGTGGTGGACGCTCACCCAGCTCGCACCGCCACATGCATTCAACAACGCATTCAGGATCGGCCAGTCGGCAATGGCGTCGCTCCCGTCTTTCATTTTTTCCGTCTCGCGATTGGGTGAAGCAACCGAGCCGCAGTCGAGATGGTCGCGGCCGATAACGATGGGGGCCTTGAGCTCGCCGCGAGCGACAAGGTCATTGAAGATCTTCCCCATCTTCGCCCGTTCGCCATAGCCAAGCCAGCAAATGCGCGCTGGTAAGCCCTGGAAGTGCACGCGTTTCTGCGCCTTCTCAATCCATCGGCACAACGGCTTGTTTTCAGGGAACGTCTCCATCACCGCCCTGTCGGTCCGGTAGATATCCTCCGGATCGCCGGAAAGAGCAGCCCAGCGGAACGGCCCTTTCCCATCGCAGAAGAGCGGACGGATATATTCGGGCACAAAGCCGGGAATATCGAACGCATTGGCAACACCATTGGCCTTTGCCTCTCCGCGGATGTTGTTCCCGTAGTCGAACGTCACTGCACCTTTCTTCATCAAACCAAGCATGGCGCTCACATGCTCACAGATCGACTGCTGCGCCAGGCGGATGTATTTCTTTGGATCAGACATCCGCAGGGC
>DASRUE010000149.1:0-13712 GCA_035687895.1 Bacteroidota bacterium
CCCATGCGATAGGCACACCTAGCTGGACCCCCGCCAAAGGGGAGTGACCCTCTCAATCCAGTGGCAAACCGTTGCTTTCCTTCCTCATTTTCTTATATTTCAATTGCCCTTTTGTGCCAGGGGCAACTGTCCTTTCTCTCCAATTTCCGGTTTACCCTTCAGGTGAACCTGATGACACGTCACCAGCTTACACCCGGTGGGGGAGAGAGGTGTCTACAAATCCGACATTGCTGATGAACGAACTCAACAATTGACATTCACGTCTGAACCTCACGGTACATTCACGATAATTTCTGATGGAACGAATAACACTCAGAAAGAGAACCTCACATGGCAACTGAGACCCTCGCGATAGTCGACAATCGGACGGGAAAGAAGTACGAGCTTCCGATTGCCGACGGAACGATCAAGGCAATGGACCTCCGACAGATCAAAGTGACGGACGATGATTTTGGTCTGATGACGTATGATCCGGCCTTCATGAACACCGCTCTGTGCAAGAGCAAGATTACCTTTATCGACGGGGACAAAGGTATTCTCCGGTACCGGGGGTACCCGATCGAGCAGCTCGCCGAGAAGAGTAACTTTCTTGAGACAGCATTCCTGCTGCTGAAGGGGGAACTTCCCACAAAGCCGCAATACGATGAGTGGGCTCAAAACATCACCATGCATACGCTGATCCACGAGAACATAAAAAAGCTCATGGACGCTTTCCACTACGACGCCCATCCAATGGGGATGCTGATCAGCACGATAGCTGCGCTCTCCACGTTCTACACGGACGCCAAAGACGTGCATAACCCGGAATCACGAAGGAAGCAAACATACCGGCTGATTGCGAAGATGCCCACGATTGCAGCGTTTGCCTACCGCCACAGTGTTGGCCGGCCGTACGTCTATCCCGACAACAATTTGAGCTACACTGCCAACTTCATGAGCATGTTGTGGAAAATGACGGAGTTGCAGTTCCAACCGGACCCCGTGCTCGTGAAAGCGCTTGATGTGTTGTTCATCCTTCACGCGGATCATGAACAGAACTGCAGTGCCAACGCGATGCGCGGTATCGGAAGCTCTCACGTGGATCCGTACTCCGCCATGGCGGGGGCAGCGGCAGCTCTCTACGGGCCTCTCCACGGTGGGGCCAATGAGGAGGTTCTCCATATGCTCGATTTGATCGGGTCCAAAGAGAGAGTGCCTGCGTTTGTTAAGGAAGTGAAGGAGGGGAAGGGGCGTCTGATGGGGTTCGGGCATCGTGTATACAAGAACTACGACCCACGCGCAAAAGTGATCAAGAAGCTTGCGGACGAAGTATTCGAAGTGACCGGACGGAATCCGAAGCTCGATATCGCACTTGAACTTGAACGGATCGCGCTCGAGGATGAGTACTTTGTCAAGCGAAAACTCTATCCGAACGTGGATTTTTACTCCGGACTGATTTACCAGGCGATGGGGTTCCCGGTGGAGATGTTCCCGGTTCTCTTCTCCATTCCCCGCACGGTGGGTTGGATCGCACAGTGGGATGAGATGCTGCTGGATGCCGAGCAGAAAATCGCACGTCCGCGACAGATTTTTCTTGGCTCCGGCTCGCGTGACTATGTGGTGATGAGCAAGAGAGCATGATCTGACGCCAGGCGAATGTGGTTGCAACTGTGAGTAAGAGTTCCGCCCTATAGTTTTTCGTACCTGTTCATTTACAAGCCTATTCTCCTTTTCTTCATCCGAAGAGGAATGGGCTTTTTCTTTTTCCCCATTCACACCAAGGAGTACCCGATGGAACACACAACCAACCACAGGCTCAATCACAACGAGCTGTACCGATTGCCTTGGACGCTGCCCGATAACGCAATCAGCTGGCTGGAACCGACCAGCGCATGCAACCTGTATTGCGATGGGTGCTATCGGAAGAATGATCCTAATGCCCATAAGCCGCTCGATCAGGTACGCAGGGAGCTGGACACATTCAAGCGTCTCCGCAAGACCGATGGGGTCTCGATTGCGGGGGGCGACCCCTTGACGCATCCCCAGATCGAGAAGATCGTGGAAATGATTGCAACGGATGGGCAGAAACCGATCATTAATACAAACGGCCTTCTCCTGACCATGGAGAAACTGAAAGCGCTCAAGAAGGCGGGTGTGCAGGGATTCACTTTCCACATCGACAGCGGGCAGCAACGGCCGCATATGAAGGGGAAGACAGAACTGGAATTGAACGAGCTCCGTCTCACATATGCACACATGCTTGCCGAGGTGGGAGGGATCTCGTGTGCATTCAACGCCACGGTGTACGAACATACGCTCAAGTACGTTCCGGAGATTCTCGCGTGGGGACAGGAACACATCGACATTGTCAACATCCTTGTCTTTATTGCGTATCGGGCTGCGCCCATTCATAAGGGCTATGACTATTTTGTCGGTGGCAACAAGATCGACATGACGCCGATTGCGTATGCGATTGATGAAGAGCGAAAAATCTCCATCATGTCGACAGACATCGTGGAAGAAATCCGGAAACGGTATCCGGACTTTCAGCCTTCCGCGTATCTCAATGGGACGGAACGCCCCGACCACTTCAAATGGCTCCTGACCATGCGCATGGGGACCAAGGAAAAGATCTATGGCTACACCGGGCCTAAGTTCATGGAGCTCTCACAGACACTGCATCACCTCTTGAACGGCTCGTACCTTGCGTACACCAAACCCAAAGTTCTCGGACGGGCAAAGTCGATGCTCCTCCTCTCACCTCTCGACAAGGGTCTCGCCCGCACCGCAACTGCGTACTTGCACGACGCGGTCCGTGCGCCGCGCCTTTTTTTCAAGAAGCTCCATCTTCAATCCGTGATGATTATCCAGCCGGCCGATTTTATGGTGAATGGCGCGCTCAGCATGTGTGATGGATGTCCCGACATTACGGTCTGGGAAGACAAACTGGTTTGGTCGTGCCGGATGGAGGAACTGAGCAACTTCGGCGACTGGGTGCGTGCTGTCCCTAACAATGGAGAGACTCAAGGTGTAGCAGTCACGTAGCATATTCGTCCGTTCGTTGACAATCTCCCGGGATTTCTCAATATTACGCACGGCCCTGAAGTCTCCGCAGGAATTCAGGACGCCTTCCCATTCAACCCTTGGATCCGCGCGACGTGCGGGGCCACAAGCTCAAAACACCAGATATCGTATGGTCACCATCTATCACTACCTCAACAACGAGATCAAGAAGCTCTCGATCAAAGAGCTGAGCCATTGCTTGCAGCAGCCGGAGGGAGTGCTCTGGGTGGATTTGGACAACCCGTCGGACGCAGAAGAAGAAACGCTGCTCGTTGCCCTGTTTGATTTCCATCCACTTGCGATTGAAGATACCCAGCGGGGGATGGAGGACGAGGGTCACTTGCCAAAAGTGGAGGACTTTGCCGACTACCTCTTTGTGATTTTCAATCCTGTGGAGAACGCAGGCGTTGCGGAAGGGAAGAGGAACAACCACACAGTCGAGATCAAAACTTCCCAGCTGAGCACGTTCCTCTCCAAGCGCGCACTTGTTACCCACCACTATAAGCCGCTTCGCTCCATCACGAATGCCGCCCAGCTCTGCGCGAAAAACCCACAGACACTTGGGAAGGGGCCGGACTTTCTCTTCCACTATATCATCGATGATATCGTTGACAACTATACGCCCCTCCTTGATGCCCTGGACGACGCGATCGATGACATGGAGGAAGAGGTCTTCCGTTCTCCCTCCCAACGGACAATGGTGGGAATACTCCGCCTGAAGAAAGATATCATGACAATCCGACGGATCGCGGTATACCAGCGCGAGATGCTCAACCGGCTATCGCGGGGAGAATTTTCCCTCATCACACATGATGAAATGATCTACTACCGGAACGTATATGACCATCTCGTGCGGATGACGGATCTTGCAGAATCATACCGTGACATGGTTTCCGGACTCCTCGATGCATATCTCTCCGTTACTTCCAACAACCTTAACCGGGTGATGAAGGTCCTGACCATCATCTCCACCATCTTCCTTCCTCTTAGTTTCATCACCGGGTTCTTCGGCATGAACTTCAGGTTTCTGCCGGGAGCGGAGTGGGAATACGGCGTTGCGGCAGCAGCAGTCTTCATGCTTGCGGTTGGTGTCGGGATGCTATGGGTCTTCAAGCGCAACGGATGGATGTAAGTTTCTTCAACAGCGCGGAGAACGAAAAGGAACTTTGCGGAGCTACTTCATGCATGTCAAGTTCAGTCCCCGCCTTATCTGGGCATTTGCCTTGGCGGGGCTCTTCTGGCTGGTTATCCTGTTCATCCTAACCATGAGCGACTACCTCACCCGGTCCTGAGGATTCCTTCCTCCCTCGATTCCTTCACTATTGACCCTTCAATATGCCGCGAACGCGGTATTGCGCAACGGCTTGTCTCTACGTATATTAGTCCGTGAAAAATCGCACACCTGTCGCTGATTCCCACGACGGGGGTTCCCGTTCCCTCTGAAACCGGCACTCTCGCAGGCGTTCATCTTCATACGAGGAGGCAAACGCAATGCACACACCGCAAGAACGGAGGCTCTCGGTTCTTCTCAGAATCCTGGCCTTTGTGTTCGGACTTGCCGTTTTGGGGTATTTACTCCCGGCGCTTGGTGGACCGCTGCAATCATTCTACGTCAATCTCCCGTTTGTCACCAACTCCGTCGTCAAGATAGGAGTCCTTGCACTTCTGGCCTTCTTTGCATCCGCTGACGTCCGGGAGTACAGGCTCCTGGTGGTGCTGGTCATCTGGGGGCACGTAATTTCGGAAGTGGCGACAGCGTGCGTCCTCTTGTGGGGGAATACTGCCGACCCGGTTCCGGGACTTGATGTTCCCATCACCACTGTCCTTGTCGGGTCTATGGTATTGGACGGGCTCATCATCCTCTTGCTCATCTGGTTTTATAGATCAGCCGAAAGGGCTTGCTACAATCTCAAGTATCTTTCGCCGATGCAGTTCCGTTCCCTGACGGCAATTGCGGAGGTTGTCATTGCCGGAGAGGGTGAAGTCCTAAGTCCGGAACAGGTTGCCCGGAATGTTGATACGTACCTGGACAGTTTCCGCGGTAAAACCAAGTGGCAGATGAAGCTGGTTCTTTCGGGCATGCAGATTTATCCTCTCCTCTCCCTCAAACCACCTCTTTCGTACATCAACGCCAGCGATCGGCTTGCGTTCATCAGGAAGCGCTTCTATCAAGACGTTACGCTCCGCCTGATTCCTCCGGTCTGGCGTATGATTACACAGGTGATGATCCGTATTTCCAAGCAGCTTTCCTATCTCGGATACTACAACGATCCCGACACGTTTGCTTCCGTCGGATACACTCGCTTCTCGGAACGTGAAGACACACCGCGTCGGCTGAAGGAGAGCCCTCCGCCCGAGCGTTCTTCCCTGTACGTGCGAACCTCTTCAGACATCGTGGGAGAAGATGTGGAAGGAGATGTAGTGATCGTCGGGTCTGGTGCGGCGGCCTCCGTGTTGGCACACGAAGTGGTGAAATCGGGCCGGAGGGTTCTCATGGTGGAGCGGGGAGACTTTGTGGACCCGAGCCAGTTTTCTGAAAACGAAGTGGATATGCTCTCCCGTCTGTACGCCGATGGGGCCCTGCAGCTCAGCAGTGATTTCAGATTCCAGGTGCTGCAAGGAAGCTGCGTCGGAGGAACAACCGTTGTCAACAACGCAGTCTGTTTTGACCCTCCCACCGAAGTCATCGACCGATGGAACGATCCCGCCACGTTAGACGCGGGTCTTGACGACAAGAGGTTCTTTCAATCGTTGATTGATGTCCGGGCGATGGTCGGTGTTGAACCGCAAGACCACCGGAACCTGAACAAAGGCGCAAAGTTCTTCACCGACGGGATTGCACGACTGAACCTCCAGAAGTCACCCAGCAAGATGGACGTGGTGGAGGCGAACATTCACGGCTGCCTTGGATGCGGGTATTGCAACATCGGATGCCCGTACGGCAAAAAACTCTCGATGCTGGACACAGTTCTCCCTGCCATCCAGAAGAAACATGGCCGCGACGCGTTGACGATCATCGCAGGATGTGAAGCCGAGAAACTGAAAGGGAACGGCAGAACGATTACCTCCGTGATCTGCAGACTTGCGGACGGGCGAAGAATCGATGTACGGGGGAAGACGATCGTTGTAGCGGCCGGTGCGGTTTCATCCAGCATCCTGCTCCTCCGGTCAGGCATATGTGGAAAGAAGGTCGGAAAGCATCTCTCGTTCAACATGGGGTCACCTATCACCGCGGTGTTCAAAGAGCCTGTCCGCTCCTACGATGGGCTTCAGATTTCACACTATCTGCGTCTCTCACCATCCCGGGGGTATATCATCGAAACATGGTTTAATCCTCCGGTGGCGCAGGCGCTTACCATGCCGGGATGGTTCGAAGACCACTACAACAACATGCGGCGGTACGAACGAATGAGTTGCACGGGAGTGCTGGTCGGGACGGAGTCCAATGGCGAAGTCCGCCGTGCCGGATTGACGGGCCGTGAAGTACGATACAAGCCTACGAGAAACGATCTGGACAAACTGATGGAGGGTCTGATCCTTTCAGGCGAGATCTTCCTTGAAGCCGGGGCTGAGTGCGTCATCCCGAATACATTTACGTACCACGAGTGCCACACGAAGAGCGATCTCCAGAAGATCAGGGAGTGGGTCCGCGATTCCAGCGACATCACACTCGGCACAGGGCATCCGCAGGGGGGCAACGTCATGAGCAGGGACCCGAAGCTCGGTGTTGTGAACGATGAGTTCAAAGTGTACGGTTACGACAACCTGTTTGTTTGCGATGCAAGTGTGTTTCCGGGCAGCATCGGGGTCAACCCCCAGTTGACGGTCATGTCGCTTGCCCACTACGCGGCACCATTCGTGGCGCAACATAGGAACAACCTTTAGCAACGCCGGGGAGAAGGCACCCGGCAGACGATCACGCAATCCTAGGAGGCTTCGGCGATGGACCAAGTTCTGGGACCAGGAAACGGCATTACCCAGTATCTTCTCGTGCTCACCTTCTATGCTGCACTGTTTGTGGTGATGCAACATGCTCACCCGTGCGTTGAGCTCAATTTCCGCAGGACCTACTGGATTCTGTACTTCGGCTGGTCGGTGGGAGTCTTCGTCGGGAACTATGTTTTCCATCTTCTTGGAATCATGAGCTTCCTCCCGTGGTTGAACAACTTCATACACACGTTTGTATGGATCGGGTTCTGTCTCGGGTTCCTTTACGCCGGCTGCTACCGGAAACCCTTTTACGAGCAGTTTGTTCTGTTCGCGGTCTTCAGTCTTGTGGTAAAGATGATTGAGCATATCGTGCTGGGGACATGGGAGATGGATTCGTTCTTCGGCATTCCCGGCAACGACGCGTACATCGTAGGGTGGAGCCTGATGGATGGTCTCTATCCGGTGCTTTCAAAGCTCGGTCTCACCCTGGTCGCACGGTTCGTGCGGGGAGTTATCGTGTCGTGAAGAGCGTAGCGCCATCGGCAGGCAGGCGATTCCTTGTTGTGTCCGACTTTCATGTGACGAGCGGGAAGGATCAGGTAAGCGGACGGTGGTCACCGACGGAGGACTTCTTTTGGGATGATACATTCCGGGATTTCCTCGCAGGGCACGCCACACGTCCTCCCACCACGTTGATCATTAACGGGGACTTGTTTGATTTTCTTCAGGTGCTTGTCTTCCCGACGGTGGAGGAGCGGGAGGAGTATCAGATCCCGACGGAGGAAATTAACCGGGCCTACGGTCTGCAATGCTCGGAAGCGTGCTGTGAATTTCAGATCGAGCAGATCATGGACGGGCACGAGGTGATGTTACAGGCGCTGGCCGATTTTCTGGCCGCCGGCAACAATCTCCGGATCCTGAAGGGGAACCACGACATCCAGCTCCATTGGCCAAAGGTGCAGGAACGTATCTTCCTTCGTCTGCAGCGCTTCGCGGAACGGACGAACGGGAAGATTGCCCGGGAACAGGTCAAGTTTATGCCGTGGTTCTATTATGTCCCCGGCCTCCTCTATGTCGAACACGGAAACCAATTCGAAGAGACGACGGCGTTCCGGAACTTCCTCACCCCCATTCTTCCGCGCGGAGATGAAGACAGGCACAACCCGCAGATCGAGCTCGATCTCTCCAGCTTGCTCGTCCGCTATCTTACGAACCGCCTCGAACCAATCAATCCTCTGGCCGACAATATCCGCCCCCTCTCCCGTTACTATGGAATGATGTGGAAGAAGTACCCCTACCTGATGATCTCCACCCTTGGCACTGCGTTCAGGTTTGTCCTGAAGGCGTTCGGCAAAGCACGAGAGATGAAGCGAGGGTCTGTCCGACTTTCGTATGAGAAGATCGTGGAAGAAAACAAGCGCTCGATCCGAACGGAAGCAGAGCGCTTTGCAGGGCCGGACCCCGAGAACATCCGCTGGCTGGAGCGTCATCTCCTGCAGTTCGACAAGAGACGATCAACGCCAACTCTCGAGAAGGGCGCGTGGACGTTTCTCGGGAGTCTTCTTGCGGAGGGGGCGAAGGGAATTCTCTGGCTCGCACCGCTGTATCTCCTCACGTTCATGCCGGACGTTGGGAATGCCGTGCTTGGATGGGTGAAGGGTCTGGATGTCGGATGGCTGACGACAGTCGTGGAGTTTCTCCATCGAGCGAACCTGCTCCATATTCTGATTGTGGTGATTGTCGGAGCGCTGCTCATCTGGCTCCGGGGTTATGCGAGAAAGAAGATCGGGAGCGGAGAGGAAAACAGATCATCGGTCATGCCCGACGTGAGCAAGGAGATGCGCGGGTCGGCGCAGTACGTCGCCCGGAGTCTCGGCGTCAAGTTTGTCACATTCGGACATACGCACTATGCGGACACCTGCGCGCTGTTCGACGGCGGACGGTACTTCAATACCGGGACCTGGATGGGAATCTTTGAAGAAGGTGAACAACTCTATCGCAACGCCCACCAGTTTACGTACCTCGCCGTGGAGGGCGAGCGGGCAGAACTTCTCCGCTGGAACCCGGACGCTGGTTGTGGTCAACCGGTGGTTGTCGTCGATACGGAGACTCCCTTGACGGGCGATGAAGACAGCATGGTAAAGCTCATGATGCGTGCGTTGAAATTCTGAAGGAGGAGGAATGGACTATAGACAATGGATCTTTCTGGTTCTGTTCTTCTCTGGGTGTGGCAGCACCCTGGACAGGATCGAGCAGATTCCCGAGAAGCTGACCGGCTCTCTTAAGAGAGACGCCGACACAATTGGAATGAAACTCGGCAGCGGGCTGATCGTCGGAGTGCGGGACAGCCTGACGGGCGACAAGAGCCGGCAGGAGCTGACACGCCTTATCGACTCGCTTGTTGCCACCCTCGGTTCGTCTGCCCGGAAAGAGGCGCCGCGTCTGGTGGACTCTCTGCTCGGAAAGTACCTTCAAGTCAGACTACATGAAATCGGAGGGGTTGCAAGAGAAGAACTTGCTGCCGTCCGCAACGAACTCCTCGGGGCGAGAAGCCGGATTCTCTTGCAGGAGTTGCGTGACAGTCTGCTCGGCAACGGCACCGTTTCCCGTGCCGGTGCACTGCGGGATGAACTCCTCGGCCCGGCCACGAACACCGCTCTCCGCTCGATCGTGGATAGTGCGATGGTGAGTCTCGTGAACCGGTACAAGGAGGATCTGGCGCCAGCGCTCCGTGGGGACTTCGATCTGTTCAAGGATTACGGGAAGGAGCTTCTGATCACTCTCGGAGTCATTGCCCTTGTGATTGTAGGCTATTGGTGGATGCAAGCGCGCAAGTATCAGAAGACGGTAGCCGTGCTCGCCCAACAAATCCATGAAGTTGGCGATCAGGAAATCTACGACGACCTCACCAACCGGATCCAGCGCCGGGCACAGGAGGAAGGAGTCGAGCCGGTTCTGCGTAAAACGCTCGCCTCACACGGGCTGCTCGGAGCGGAAAACTGGCGCCCGCCACGGAAGCACAATCGACTTCGCCTTCAGGCGGTAGAATAGGAGGAGCCATGCCAGGCCTCACCGGTGTTGTCACTGCAACCACGCTCAACGTCCGACCTGAACCCACGACACTCAAGCAGCCGATCGGAACACTCAAGCGGGGGATATCGGTGAGTATTCTGGATCGCGCGGGTGGATGGTTCAAGATACCCTGGAGCGGCGCTGCGGGGTACGTGCACGGTGACTACCTCACAATCCAGGACTCGAATCCGGCCGCCGGATTCTTTCACGAAGAAGACGACCTGAAAATTGTCCCTCTTCCACCGAAAGAGTTTGAACGCATTGACGTGTCATCAAGCTTCTCGCCCATTCAACGCCTCGTTGCCCGGACGTGGAATTCCCAGGGTGGCCTCCTCGAGATCCTGAGCGACCGGGTCGGAATTGAACCAGCCACAACGGTTGCCGTTCTTTGTGTTGAGTCCGGAGGGAAGGGATTCAACGCGGATGGCTCGATGATCATCCGGTTCGAGAATCACGTTTTCTGGCGGGAATGGGGGAAGACCAATGCGGCCCTGTTTGCAGCTCACTTCGCATACGACCAGACCAAGGGATGGAGGGATCACAAGTTCCGGGAGAAGTCGAATGGCAAGTGGCGTGAATTCCACGGGGATCAACAGCTCGAGTGGCGGGTCCTCGAGTTTGCACGGACCCTCCACGACAGCGCCGCGCTCCGCTCCATCAGCATGGGAGGGCCGCAAATCATGGGGTTCAACCATGCCCGGATTGGGTACGATTCCGTTCATTCCATGTTCAATACCTTTCGCAACGATATCCGCTACCAGACGATTGCACTTTTTGATTTCCTTCAGGGTCCCGGCACCACATCGCCGATGGTTGTGGCATTGCAGCGGAAAAAGTTCAACGACTTCGCTTCGATGTACAATGGACCGGGACAAGCTGCCATGTACGGTGAGAGAATTCAAACACATGCGGAGACATTTTCTTCGTTGATATCCTGACTTGACCAGGATTCATCATAAGGCCGGAAGGAGGTCTGCTCAGACCATGAACGTTTGGCCCAAAGAACGCACCGCCATCCTCGTGATCCACGGGATCGGAGAACAGAACCCATTCGAAACCCTTGATGCATTTGCGGGAACGTTCTGGAACGTTCTTGAGGATCTCAATGAGGGGAGTTTCTTTCCCGGTCAACATCGTGCCGTGGATCGCGGGGGGTGGGTACAGAACTACATCTCCATCCGTCGCAATGGAGGAAAGAACTCAGCGATCGATCTGTATGAGTATTATTGGGCGCACAAGGTGCAGAGACAGGCAACCTTCTCTGATATTGTCTCCTGGCTCGTGGACACATCGGAAGGTGCACGGAAGTTCTACGCTGAGAACGAACAGATTGCAGAGAAGTACGAGCGGGACAAGGTGGTTGCTTTCGAAGACAAGAAGTTCAAACGGCACTGGTACCTTCGGTACCTTGGCCCGCTCATGCGTATTGTCACCATCCTTCCGGCGGCGGTTCCCAAGAAACTGAGCTGGCTCCTCGCCCCGCTTGTCAACTGGTTCCAGCGGAAGTCCATCGACTACATCGGCGACGTGGTGGTCTATACGACCACGGACATCAAGTCCCGGTTCTTTGAAATCCGCAAGCAGATTCTCGACGGCGCGGCTGCCGAGTTGCTGGCGCTCCTTCAAGACAAACGCTACGCGAAGGTGATTGTAGCGGGACATTCGCTCGGCAGCGTCATCGGCTACGACGCTCTCAACCGGATGAACCACGCCGTGAACCTCCACCAGGTGAAGCCAGCGCTTGCCCGGAAAGTCAAGGGGTTCGTCACGTTCGGGTCGCCGCTGGACAAGGTGGCGTTCTTCTTCCGCGAGCACACACCGGATGACCAGTATCTGAGGCGCCAGATCCTCACGCACTACCACAGCTTCAAGGCAAAACCGTTGACGGAGCAGGAGAATCCCAAGGAGCTGGGGAACCCGTTCAAGGACTACTTCGAGCATGTTCACTGGATGAATTTCTGGGACCGGGCGGATTTGGTGAGCGGCAGTCTCGATTTCTACCGTGTGGACGAAAATGTTGAGTTCACCATGGGTGTGAAGGGAATTGCTGCCCATCTTGCTTACTGGGAATTTAGGGCGATGTATGAGATGGTGGCAAAGAAACTATCTATGTCGACTTGAGAGGGTCGTAGAGCGGATCATAGATCTTCGCCGACCCCTAACCGGGAAACCACCGGTGAGCTGCCGAATGTCTGGAGAATGAAGAAGGTGTGACTCTTGTAAGGCACTGACGGCGGGAGAATGGAATAGTTGCACAACTGTCGGTGAACTCCCTCGAGCGGAAGAGGATTCTCGCGGGGCGACGCTTCCCTCGTCATCTTCGATCCTTGGCCATCTGATCAGTCATAATACATAATAGGAGGTCCCCATGACGGCACGCCACTTCTTTTTTCTCATCCTCTTCGTCGCGTTGCTCCTTTCTGGTTTCAATCACGTTCTTCTTGCCGAACCCACGGCGTATGATCGATTGCAGGAACAGTTGACTGAGGCCCGCGGCACGTTCGACAAATGGAGTGTGTATGGCACGATCATCGTCATACTCACGTGCCTCATTGGAATTCTCGGGGCTCTCGCGGGGTTGATGAAGCAGAAGTGGGCGACATGGAAGGTTGCCTTCGGGGTCTGCGTTACCATCCTCACGATCATCAATAGCACAGTGTTTGAGGCGGACTACCGCACGTACTGGCGCCTTGCGGATGAAGGGCATGACCTGGCCTGGAAGGTCGACATCGATCTTGCCTCATACCAAGCCGCCAGCGAGGCAGATCAGCTGGAGTTCTTCCAGAATATCCAGGAGAACTTTAGCAAGATAAAAGAATTGAAGCAGACGCTCCACGGTCAGAAGCCGGGGAGCGCCGTGACTTCCAATCACATGAGCGGGGTGCTGACGAGCGTTGCGTTTGCCGGCGTGGGACAGGCGAGACCGGCATGGGTGACCCGGCTCCCCAGCGACGGCAACAGCATCTATTGCGTCGGGGTTGACTACGACAACTCCATCAAGCTGGCTACATTGGGCTCGTTGGAGGACGCACGACGAAACTGCATGAGCTATCTGCTCCTCCTTTTCGAGGGGGCCGCCCCTTCGTCGGGTTCCCGCTCGAAGTATCAGGATATTGCAAGCTTCATCGTCTCATCCCGGAGTGTTCGCGTGGCGGACACATACTATGAATACGATGTGAACACAAGGCGGTACACCTACTACACCCTGCTGCAGGTTCAGCGAGAGCTTGCCCAGAACGATGTCGCGTTCTTCACTGAGACGAAACAGCAGTCCTCCATGCAGCAAAGTTCACTGCCGGGGTTGATCATGAAGGCACCCGGTTTGCCGGAGGATTTCTACTGGAAGCGGGAACAGGAATTCCGTAAGCGAATACCATTCGCAACAAGACTCACCGATCTGCAGAAGCGGCTCTGGTATGCGATTGGTCTGAGGAAAGGGGGGAACCTGAAGCAAGCGTCCACAGAGTTCTCTTACATCGTGAAGAAGGACAGCAACATGGTGGAAGGGTGGTACAACCTTGCGCTCACCGCTGAGGGGCAAAGGGACTCATCAGGGGCAGCGAAGGCGTACACCAGAGGCATGCGCGTTGCAGAAAGAAAGAAGATCGATCATCCTTATCTCGACAGAGACTTCGGGCTGTGGCTCTATAAGAATGCCTCGATCAAGA